>JBGQJX010000005.1:0-29205 GCA_041499255.1 Ktedonobacteraceae bacterium
GTGCAGGCTTTAGACCTGGGTGCTGACGACTACGTTCCCAAGCCCTTTGGTATGGATGAAGTACTGGCGCGTATCCGAGTGGCTTTGCGCCACTCGGCGCAGGTGCATGCCGGGACGGAGCCAATCTTTACGGCTGGCCCATTGAAAGTTGATTTTGCGCAGCGGTTAGTGCAAATCAATGGGCAGGAGGTGAAGTTGACGCCAACAGAATATGATCTCCTCAAAGTGTTGATAAAGAATCGCGGTAAAATCATGACACGCCATATGTTGCTCTCCCAGGTATGGGGCACCGGCTATGGCACTGAGTCCCACTATCTTCATGTCTATATTGGGCAGTTGCGTCGAAAAATTGAACCTGACCCCGCTCATCCACGCTTTATTCTAACCATCTCTGGCGTTGGTTATCGCTTCAGTAGTGATGACTAAGACTTCCCGTTATACCTAAGCATAGGTTGCTTGTCGCAGATTGGGCGAGAGCAAGCGAGCAGCCGAGCACGCCTCTGAAAATCTTGAGCAAATCTTTAGATATCTGTTTTTTCTCTTTAGCATGCCTTGATAAAGCATGAGTTATATTGTAGGCGGAAATGCTGTTGCCGGGATATTGAGCTGGATACCTGGAGGTTGCGATGAGCACATTGCGTTTGCTCCTTCCCTTTACGCATGGAGTAAAGACTCATGCGATAGAATATGCTGTCTTACTCGCCAAGAGCCGCAATGCGACACTTGTACCGCTTTCGTTAGTGCAGATACCAAAGGAGTGTGTATCAAAAGGTGCCAGGCTAGAGCATATACAACAATCTAAAGATTTTCTAGAAGCAGTTGCATATCAAGCGGCCAAAAATGCTGTTCCTATCGAGAAAGTCGAACTATTCACGAGTGATGTCGTCAGGAGCATTAGCTCTTATGCGGACGAAAGCGATTGTGTAGGCGTTCTACTCTTTGTCAGCGATCGAGAAGAGGTTTTCCTTGATCGCAATCAGGTCAAAAGCATTGTATCAAAAGTAGCCGGTAAGCATCATATCATTCACTTGCAATCGATTAAAAGGCAAAACGGCGGTCAAAAGTTGCTTAAGCGCATCTCGCAGTTGATTTACAAAGGTGAAGAACGAAAACAGCAGGTGATACCTGGGGTTGGAGCATCATAGGATACGGAGTCACTAAGGAAGAAAAAAGATTCTACCTATCCTCATCGTTGATTCCAAGCTATATTACCAGTGTTTGAGCAAATGAGCTATTTTTCCGCTTGTTGTGAGTTCGTAGCGGATACGATCAGGGTTGACGTCCTCAAATTCTGGAGCAATGTCCGCAGCAGCTACTGTATCTCGAGGATGAACTGCTTGCCAAACGAGTGAAACCGTGTCTGGTTCCTGTTGCCGGTAGACGAACCTGCGAGAAATCCTGGCTTTTTGAGCCAGGCTTTCGGCTTTACCAAAATACTCTTTGGCCTGAAGGTCGTCTAGATATGGATCGACAACCTCAAATATACCGGGTGCGCGGCCAGGCCGGGGTTTATGTCCGCTAACATAGAGAAACACCACAGGATGCCCATCGGCATTGTTGAGGGCTGTACGTATGACTGCGTCGTTATGCCCATTACGGTCGGTGAGTACTGCCAGTATAGAGCCTGGCAGGCGTCCCTCAACTCCTGTGATCATGACAGGGACACGACCTCGTCGCTTATGGCCGATATAGTTCAGGTAGGCTACAAGCATACCTATGCCTGCGACCGTGCCGCCGAAGGCTGTAGCAAGGGGTTTCGAAACTAAGTTGGTAGACCAGGCGATCATTACCAGGGCAGTGGTGAGTATCCCAAGATAGAAATCGACAGTGGACCACAAGCTGATTTTTGGCAGCTGGTTGGTGAGATTGGTTGGCGTGGTAGAAAGTGTCCCTTGCGCTCTTGATGTATCTGCAAGTGTATTTCCGTCTAGAGCGTCTTTCTGGTGAGTTGATGGTGAGGTAGACTCAAGCTGATTTTCAGAAGAGAGTCGTTCGTTCCCAATTTCTGTAAAATGCGTTGGAGCCTGGTATTTTTTGGAACGAGCCGCTTTGCGCTCACGATAGCGTACCAGGTCTAAGCCCAGACAGGTGAGGGTAAAGGCTCCTAATAGACCAAAGGCGTACATATCTCCAAGAATGTTGATGTTGAAGTTGACTAATAATAAAACAGCTATGGGTATAGCAGTTGCTAGCGCTATCGAATAATGGGGGGTTCCACGTAACTTGTTACGCTGTAAGACGAAAGCGGGAAAGAACTCCATCCGTGAAAGAGCTATAAACACGTGGTAAGCGCCGATAATAGCGGTATTGCTGGCAAAAATCAAGAGCGCGCTGGCACTGATGGCCACCTCGGTCTGCAAAAAGATGTTTCCCCAGTGCCCGGCAAGTAGTGATATGACCTGTGCAGAAAGCACGGAATCAGCAGCTGCCTTTGGCTGGAGAAGGGTTGAAAGTATTGTCAGTAAAGGGCTGGTCAAGCCAATGGTTAGCACCACGATCAAGAGTGCGATACCAGCGACTTTCTTGCGTGGTGTCTTCATGACAGGGGAGAGTTGCGAAATACTCTCGAGGCCAGAAAAAGCCAGGAAAGAACCGGCAAAGCCAATGAGGATAGAGACCGGCGTGAGTGAGTGCCTGGCAAACATTTCCGGTATAAGAGCTAAAAAGGCAGAGAAGGAAATATGAGTAAAGACTGTAAAAAGAATAGCGATATCACTAATAAAAGCAATAACGGCTCCAACCAGGCTCACTTTTGCACTTTCGCTGATACCTACCCAGTTCAGAATGCCTAGTAATGCAAGCACGCCAATGGTTATCCATCCAGCGAATGGAAGGCCAATCGCCGGAATAACTACACTGAAATAGAGCATCCCCGACAGACAACTGATGGCGGCAGTGAGGAAATAATCCACCAGAATAAACATTCCTCCAAGCGCTCCAACCCAGTGATTGATAGCTTGCCCAGCTACAGTCACCACACCGCCACCCTGGGGGAAACGATACGTGACCTCAGCATATTTCAATGTTAATAAGACAAATACCGACATGGTTAACAAGACAAAGAAACCAGCTAATGGTCCAACGGTCTGGTAGAGGATGCCGGGTGTGTAATAGACAGATGTACCAATATCAGCGAAGACGACTGCCCAGCAAAGAAGAGGACCGAGTAGATTGCCGCCATGGCTGTGCTCATCTCTCTGAGTATGTTTTGATGCCTTTGGCGCCGCTGCTTCCTGTGCCATAGTGTTTGTATTCCTTTGTAAGGAAGACTATTCATCCAAAAGTTACTACTTCCCTACAACTTTTATTGGATGTAGGGAATGATGTACATAGTGTAGCATAGCAATATAAGACAAGCAAGGAATGATTGAGCCGGGTGTATCACGCTCAATACGTGTGGTGACAAAGGTAGACATGCTCAAGAAATTCTCAAGAAAATAACCAATTTACTAAAAGAATTCTAAAGAAGCTCATCCACTGTTCTAATATGCCGCTTATTTCCTTGATTAAGGTAAGCCCATGTCTTACTATGAATCATGACGATTGGCGGGGTAATACACACATATTCCACCAGGGAATTACGGAACATAGAGGATAAGACCAATGGAGCAGAATGACGATTATGTAACGGAACAGCCAGATGGTAGTAAAGGTGCTGGACGGGAAAAAGAAGCCGTGATCGGTGATGACGATCCTTCTCTGTTGATTCGTACCGAGGAACGTCAGGGTAATAAACCTGGCAATGTTCGTGTGCGTTTAGTACGTCCAAGTCATACCTCTTTCCGGCGCATAAATACAGGCTTGTTAGAGGCCATGGATATTGTGCAGGAACCACATACTGTCTTTGACCGGCTGAAGCGCTTCCTTATAGGTGCGCCTATTGCCACTTCACGGGCGGAACACGAGCGCTTAACAAAATTTAAAGCGCTGGCGGTACTCTCCTCGGATGCGATCTCATCCGTTGCTTATGCCACCGAGGCAATTCTGGTTACAGTAATTGTAGCTGGTTCTGGCAATCTCTGGGTGACGCTCCCCATAAGTTTCGCTATTGTAAGCTTACTGGCTATTGTTGCTATCTCTTATCGCCAGACTATTCCGGCGTATCCTAATGGAGGGGGATCATATATTGTCGCGAAAGATAACCTGGGGACACTGGCCGGCCTGGTTGCTGCGGCTTCCCTCCTAATTGATTATGTGCTCACCGTCTCGGTGAGTATTGCTGCTGGTGTACAGAACCTGGCATCGCTTTTTCCTGAATTGGCGCCGTACGTAGTTGCCATAGATGTTACACTCGTACTCGTAGTTACTATTGTCAATCTGCGTGGTGTGCGTGAATCAGGCTCGATTTTCGCTATTCCAACGTATATATTTATTGGCAGCGCACTGGTACTTATTGCGATTGGTAGTGTCAAGTCATTTTTCTTGCTACATCACGGTATCATTGGTCATTATGCGCCTGCTCCAGGTATTGAACCACTGACTATTTTTCTTGTTCTGAAATCGTTCGCGGCTGGTTGTTCTGCGATGACTGGAGTAGAGGCTATTTCAAATGGGGTGCCTGCCTTTAAGAAACCGGAGGCGCGCAATGCCTCTATTACGCTTACGTGGATGGCTGTTACGCTTGGTACGCTCTTTATCGGGATTACATTTTTAGCGACCTCTTATGGCATTGAAGCGAATGCGTCGGGCAATCCTACCGTTATTTCGCAGATTGCGAAGCAGGTGTTTGCCGGGCCTCTCTATTTCATGTTCCCTGTTTTCCAACTGGCGACATTATTAATTCTGACCCTGGCTGCAAACACCAGCTATTCGGATTTCCCGAGATTGGCATCTTTGTTGGCACGGGATAATTTCCTGCCGCATCAGTTTGCTTTTAGAGGCGATCGGCTGGCGTTCTCCATTGGCATCATCTTTCTGGCAGCGCTGGCAAGTCTCCTGCTCGTCGTATTCGAGGGTAACACCACTCAACTTATCAATCTATATGCCGTAGGCGTTTTCATGTCGTTTACCCTTTCGCAGAGTGGGATGGTGCGCCACTGGTGGCGTTTGCGCAGGGAGCATAAGGGGTGGCAGCGTAGTATGGCGATCAATGGACTGGGCGCACTGACGACATTTATAGTGGCCCTGGTGATTGCCTCCACCAAATTTCTGGAGGGTGCGTGGATCGTTGTAATCCTGATTCCTCTCCTGGTGTTGATGTTTCTTGCCATCCAGCGACACTATAATCGCGTCGAGGTCGCTCGTACCACCGATATTCCTGTTCATCCTAAAGATATTCATCATCGCCTCATTGTGCCAATCGCGGGATTGGATGGCGTATCAATACAAAGCCTGGCTTACGCACGCTCGGTCTCTCGCCATGTGACGGCTGTGCACGTGGCTATCGATGTGGTCGATGCGAATAAGGTGCGCGCTGACTGGAGCGAATGGCAAAAGCAATTGCATGCAGATGAAGAGACCCATTTGATTGTGATCGATTCTCCTTACCGATCGCTGAACCGGCCGTTACTTGCCTATATTGATACAGTTCATGAGCTTTTCCCGGACGATACATTGACGGTGATTTTACCGGAATTTGTTGTTACCCATTGGTGGGAACATATATTACATAATCAGACCGCCCTCCGTTTGAAAGCAGCACTGCTTTTCCGCCCAGGCATCGTCGTAACGAGCATTCCCCAACATCTGCCGGTTCGTCCTCGCATGAAAGAATAGATGGATTCATTAACGCGGTACATGAGGTTGAAAGTAGTGAAGTCGTGGTGGGGGATGTTTCCACGGGTAAGCCGGTTGTCCACTATGCTATACTTGCCATGCATGATAGACTTGTTTTCAGGTAGCCGGCAGTGAAGAGGTGGTGTTGGATGAAGAACCAGGCCATGATGGCCGATGGGAGTTTGTCATGCATACCAATGAGAATCAGGATGTTAGAGAGACACGACCAGCGCGATTGATCGCTGTGGGGAACCGCATTAATCCACAGGCTGCGGCAACGGAGCACAGTTTCTCAGCAGAATTAGAGCGCATTGTAGGCATGGCTGTACCATACTTTGCAGTTGATCGACCGAACCTTGTGGCGTTAGGGGAGATGCTGGGCCTGCCGCTGGCGATTAGCGGGAAACGCGGGTATTTGTCGCGGCATGTGCATACTTCGAATGTGGCTATAAGTATGCTGGCTTTAGGGTATGGGCGGCGCATGCTCTATTATCGCCGTCTCTATGCAGGTATATCGCTGGTTCGATCGCTGCTTCTTTCATTGTCGGATGTTATGTATCGCCCTTTTGAAGCGACATTGAGCAGGCTTGCGGCAAAGTATGCAATATATTTGTCGGCAACCACGATCACTCCTCATGTGCACTGTTCTATGTCAACAGCGGATATCAACCGTTTCGGACGACGAAATGCTGGGAAAGTGTATCTTCCTGATGGTCCTGGCGTGTATAATACTGGTTTTTTATGGGGGCCGGATGGCAGACTCATCGGTACAACTGACAAGGTCTATCTCACGGACAGTGAGAAGGCGACGCTTGATCTTACACCGGGTGAAATGGATAACGTCGAGGCATTTGAGACCGAGATTGGTAAGATTGGGATGGCCATTAGCCTTGATGCCTTTACACCGGAGTATCTCCACCAGTTAGATAGTCTGGGCACAACCATTGTGATCCAGAATGATGCCAATGACCAGCCGTGGGCCAGCCCCTCAAAGACTTGTGAATGGCAACCGCAGGAGTGGCTCAATTCAGTACTTGGTTCGCTCCAGGGTGACTATCCCCACCTCTATTTGAATATTTGCCCAATGCAGGTTGGAAATTTCTTTGATGTGACCTTTGACGGTCAGTCCACGATCACCAGAAAAAGCGATAATGAGCCAGATCCGTTCTGCAATTTTGTGGGTAATGATGGTTTTGTTCATACCGTGACAGGGAAGGCTCTGAGAGGTGATATCCTGGCCGTCTCACCATGGGTTGAGGATGACCCAATGAAAAGCCGGGCGGAGATGTCGCTTGCCGAGCGACGCAGCGCTCTTGAGCAGGTCGCGCAGCAGCTTTTACCAGGGGAAGCTCGCGCAAATCAGCATCCAGAGTCGGTGATCTGGGCGGATGTCGATGTTCCTGTATAGTAGAGATATCGACGTTCGCTGGTATTGACTACTCTTGCGTTTTCTTGCTTGAAGCGGTAGAATCAAGATGGTTCCACCTGTTGATGGTACAGTGGGGAACATGTAGGATTGGCTGCTTGTCCCCTATCCCAAACATGCATTCCACGTAACCAGGCTCCAAGAAAGGTAGCACAAAACTGAATGACCATTACTACTCGTCCACGCACTATTAGTGAGTTGCGTGAAAGTGGATATAGGTTGCTTTCTGTCAAAGAAGAATTGCGGAAAAATCTCATCCAGAAGATACGTAAAGGGGAAGAGCTATTCCCAGGAATTATCGGCTATGAAGAAACAGTTATACCACAGATAGAAAACGCCATTCTCTCGGGTCAGGATATCATTTTTCTTGGCGAACGTGGCCAGGCAAAGACACGTATGGCACGTAGCCTTGTAAACCTGTTAGATGAAGTCGTGCCGGTCATTGCCGGCTGCGAGATAAACGACAACCCCTATGAGCCGATCTGTAAGGCCTGTCGCGATAAGGTAGAGGAACAAGGTGAGAATGTCGAGATTGCCTGGCTACCACGCGATAGGCGGTACGGCGAGAAACTGGCGACACCCGATATCACCATCTCCGATCTCGTTGGTGAGGTTGACCCCGTGCGAGTTGCTGAGGGTCGCTATCTCTCTGATGAGCTGACGATTCACTATGGCATGATTCCGCGGACAAACCGTGGAATTTTCTGTATCAATGAGCTGCCAGACCTGGCCGAACGCATTCAGGTGGGTTTGCTGAATATCATGGAAGAGCGCGATGTGCAGATTCGTGGCTATAAAATTCGCTTGCCATTGGATGTCTATGTTGTCGCCAGCGCCAACCCAGAAGACTATACCAACCGAGGACGTATAATTACCCCGCTGAAAGACCGTGTGGGTTCAGAAATTCGCACCCACTATCCGCGCACAGTGGAACACGAGATTCAAATTATGGAATCTGAAAGCAACCACTTTGTTACAGAAGGGCTGGATAGCATCTTCCCGCAGTTTATGAAAGAAGTTATTGCTGAGATTACCCAATTAGCCAGGCGTAGCAACGATATCAGCCAGCGTTCGGGCGTGAGTGTGCGTGTCTCCGTTTCGAACTTTGAGAATGTGCTCAGCAGCGCCAGCCGTCGCGCTTTGCGGCTCAGAGAGCGCTACGTAGCACCGCGGATTAGCGATCTGTCCGCTATCATCGCTTCCACCTGTGGCAAGATTGAACTTGATACAGTTGGTGATATTAAAGAAGAGCGTGTTGTACAGAAGCTCATCAATGCAGCGGTGCTCAGTGTCTTTGGTGACTACTTTGAGCCGCGAGAATTTGAGCAACTTGTGGCAGGTTTCGAGCGCGGGTTGAGCGTGCAGGTGGGCGATGATATGCCATCAATGGAGTACGTTAACCAGCTCTCGAAGGTAGGTGGTTTGAGCAAGGCCATTGATAAGTTAAATGGGCGTGGTAGTCCCGCGAGTGTCGCGTCAAGCATCGAGTTTATTCTCGAAGGCTTGCACCTGAACCGGCGTCTTAATAAGGATGAAGTCAGTGGTAAGATACGCTACCGGCGATAAAGGAACATTGCCATGTTTGAGCGCTTTTTTAAGAATCGCTATGGGTATTCACGCTGGGATGGAACGCAAAATATCGAGGGACTTGATGCTGATGATATCCTGAAAGCTCTTTCAGATGATTACCTGGAGAACGGTAACCTGCAGCAGGCGCTCAAACGCCTGATGCAGGATGGTGTACGCAGTGATGACGGGCGGCGTACAATGGGATTACGCGAATTGATGGAACGGATGCGCGAGCAGCGCAGCCAACAACTCAATCGCTACAATATGGCTTCAGGTGTGATGGATGATCTACGCGAGAAACTTGAAGAGATCAAGCAACTGGAACGCGCGGGAATCCAACGTCGCCTGGATGGCGAATCAGGCAATACACCGCAACAGCAGTCAACTGATTCACAAGGTCAGCAAGAGTCACCTGAAGGACAGCAAGGTCAGGAGGGACAGCAAGAAATTCCTGGAAGACAGAGCCAGAGCGGGCAGGAGGGCCAACCGGGTCAGATGGGTCAGTCTAGCAGCGGGAGCGATGACGACCTCACACCCGAACAGAAGCGTAAGATGCTGGAGATGATTGCCAAACGCAAGCAGGATTACCTTGATAAGCTGCCAGCAGACGTTCCTGGTCAGATCAAGGGGCTCTCTGAGTATGACTTTATGGATGACGAGGCTCGTGAGAAGTTCAAGGAGCTGATGGATAGTCTGCAACAGCAGATGATGCAGCAGTTTTTCCAGGGAATGCAGCAATCGTTGCAGAACATGACTCCTGAAGATATAGCCAGGATGCGTGAAATGATTCGCGATCTGAATAAAATGCTGCGTGAACGACAGGAAGGGAAAGAACCTGATTTCGACGCGTTTATGCAGAAGCACGGTGAGTATTTCCCCGGCGTCAATTCGCTGGATGATCTCATCGAACAAATGCAGCAACAGATGGCAGCAATGCAAGGGATCATGGATAACCTTTCGCCAGAGCAGCGACAGGAATTACAAGACCTCATGGAACAACTGATGGGTGATGACCGCATCCGTGTTGATATGATGGAGCTGGCGCAAAATCTGGAGGCAGTTTCGCCGATGGAACGAATGCGTACACGCTTTAATTTTCGCGGCGACGAGTCTCTGCCGCTCAATGAAGCGATGCGCATGATGGGCCGCCTACAGCAGATGGAGGGACTTGAAGATCAGTTTAATGAAGCTCGCCGCATGGATAACCTTGAGGCTATTGATAGTGAGAAGGTGAAGGAGCTGCTCGGTGACGAGGAGTACCAGTCGGTGGAGCAACTGAAAGAGCTGATGAAGGTGCTGGAAGAAGCTGGTTATATACAGAAGCGCGGTAACCGTTGGGAATTAACCGCCCGTGGCATTCGTAAAATTGGGCAGAAGGCCCTGCAGGACATCTTTAATAAGCTGAAGCGCGATGGCTTTGGGCGTCATGTCAGTCCTTTCCGTGGAGTTGGCGGTGAACGCACCGATGAGAGTAAAGCTTACCAGTTTGGCGATCCCTTCTTACTCGACCTGGAAAAGACGTTGATGAATGCTTTACATCGACGGGGGACAGGTACACCCGTTGGACTGCAAAAGGAAGATTTTGAGGTGTATCGCACCGAGTTCACTACGCAGTCATCGACTGTACTGATGATCGATATGAGCCTGAGTATGATCTACAACGGCTGCCAGCCAGCGGCAAAGAAGGTGGCTGTCGCTCTGGAAAGCCTGATCCGCTCACAGTTCCCTCGCGACAACCTCTACATCGTCGGTTTTTCGCGTATTGCCCAGGAGTTTAAACCCAATGAACTGATTGAGATGAGCACGCTCGATAATCAGCAGGGTACAAATATGGCCCATGGCTTGATGCTTTCGCGACAACTGCTGGCACGACATCGCGGTGTGAACAAGCAGATTATCATGATTACCGATGGAGGCCCGACCGTTTGGTACGAGGATGGCGAGTGGCGTTTTAATTGGCCATATAATCATCTAGCTGAGCAACAAACTCTGCTGGAAGTACAGCGTTGTACTCGAGAAGGCATCACTATCAATACCTTCATGTTGGAAGATGACAACTGGATGATTGCTTTTGTGAATCAGATGTCACAGATTAACCACGGGCGTACATTCTACGCGGATAAGAACAATCTGGGAGAATACCTGCTGGTTGATTACCTGAACAGCAAGAGGAAGTTCGTCTCTTAACTGAAAAACTCCCACCCTACATGGTTGGGGGTTTTTTTATACTCTTTTTATTACACCTGTGCGGAAGGTTACTCGATGGGCAATGAATCGCTGGGGACATTTGTCGAAGTTCTCCGTCAGTTTGTCTGCGAAACAGAGAAGCTAGAGGGAATTTTAGAGCAGTTCCTGCGCTATCGTCAGGAACTGCTTGATTGGAACGCTCGTATCAATCTCACTGCAATTACCGACCCTGAGGAAGTGCTCACCAAGCACTTTCTTGATTCGTTGTCCGTGTTGAAGGTATATGATAAACCTGGTGCTCGCCTGCTTGATATTGGCTCAGGGGCAGGCTTTCCTGGCCTACCTCTCAAGATTGTGCGTCCACAATGGGAGGTTGTGCTATTAGAAGCTACTGGTAAGAAAGTGACGTTTTTGCAGCATTTGATCAAGACCTTGCCTTTAGAGAATGTTGTTGCCGTTCATGGCCGTGCCGAGGAGTTTGCTCACAAGCAAGAGTATCGTGCAACGTTCGATGTCGTTACTGCACGAGCGGTAGCCTCACTTCCCGCCCTTTTGGAATATGCATCACCATTTTGTCGAGTGGGTGGGAGGATCATTCTACTGAAAAAAGGGGCCATGGAGGACGAATTGGTACAGGGAAAGCGGGCTGCTCAAGAAGTTGGAGCCGTATGGAAGTCCGATGTAGCAGTTACACTTCCCGGCCTCACGGATGGTCGACGCCTCCTGGTGTGGGAGCAACAAAAGCTGTGCCCGAAGCAATATCCGCGTAGTGGGTCGGTGATGGCAAAGAATCCATTAGGGGTTCGAAAATAATGAGTACACTAGTACTCTTGCTTTTTATTAAGAGCGCGTGAAACATCATGCTCCAGGCGCGAGCAGCAAAGCGTCACGAATGAGAACTAAAGGGAAAGCGATAGACTGTTCAAAACGTTATCTCATAGTATTCTTCGGATAGCGGTCATCGTACTCTGGTGTTGCCAGCACATCCTTAACTTGAATTGTCTTCCCACGCTGAGGACTCACCGAGATCATGGCTATAGGGGTCTCTAACAGTTCCTCCAGGCGCTTCAGATAGCTCTTTGCTGCTGCAGGAAGGCCTTCATAGGTACAGATGCCTGTTGTGTCACACTGCCAGCCCTCAACCTCTTCGTAGATAGGCTCACAGGCAGCAAGATCACTCATACTTGCTGGCAGGCTGTGGACGATTTTCCCATGGATTTGATATGCGGTGCAGATTTTAATGGAAGGAAAGGTATCGAGGACATCGAGTTTGGTGATAACAGCGGCATCTAGCCCGTTTAACTGTGCCACAAAGCGGCCAGCAACGGCATCAAACCAGCCGCAGCGGCGTTCTCTCCCGGTGTTCGTGCCGTATTCGTGCCCGCGATCCCGTAATGTACGTCCGCTGGCATCGAAGAGTTCAGTAGGCATGGGTCCACTACCGACGCGAGTGATGTAGGCTTTGTATACACCAATGATGCGATCAATTGAGCGGGGGGATAGTCCAGCGCCACCAGCGGCGTTTGCGGCCATTGTCGAGGAGGATGTGACGTAGGGGTAGGTGCCGAAATCAATATCGAGAAGAGCTCCTTGCGCGCCTTCCAGGAGGATCGTCTTGCGTTCGAAGACTGCTTCATGCAGCATCGATTGCGTATCGGTAATGTGCGGGCGTAGTTGCAGGCCATAGCCGAAGTATTCACCGTGAATTTCCTCGAGCGAGAGAGGAGGTTGACCATAGATCTGTGTGATCATACGATTCTTCTGTTGCAGGATATTGGAAAGTTTCGCGCGAAAGGTATCGACGTCGAGCAGGTCAGCCATGCGGATACCGATACGCGCATGTTTGTCGACATAAGCAGGCCCAATACCGCGTTGGGTACTATCGATTTTGTCCGCTCCCCGTGCCTGTTCTTCAAGTCGATCTAACAAAAAATGGTAGGGCATGACAACATGCGCTCGTTCGCTGATATAAAGGTGAGAAATATCTATGCCAAGGCGTTTGAGCTCGTCCATCTCGGCGATAAGACCTTTTGGATCTACTACGACACCATTGCCGATAATGCAGGTGGTATTTGGATAGAGAATGCCGGATGGGACAAGGCGAAAGGAAAATTCGCCCTTATCATGCACGACACGGTGTCCCGCGTTGCTCCCTCCCTGGTAGCGCACAACATACTGTGCGTGCATGGATAATTCGTCAACAATCTTACCCTTTCCCTCATCTCCCCACTGTGCTCCGATAATTGCTACTACCGCCATGGTGGATCCCTTCTCGTTTATTGTTTGGTACAGTGCCATAGCTACGATACCCCAGATTTTTCATATATGTCAATAGCAATCGCTACTGTTGTTGAATATAATTAAGTAATAACTGGTCGGTGATTTGTTCGATTGGTGCGCGGTCATCAGTGAAGACGATCCCTCCATCGCGGTGCCCCTGCATGACCACTGGAGACACTTCACTGGCGACTTGCCCCATGATGCTTGTTGTAGGGAACTGAGCCAGATTATAGCGAAATGTGGTGATAGAGGTAGGTTGTACTGTTGCCATAATTTCGGTATTGAAAGTTCCTGGGACGTTGAAAACATAGACGCTCGGAAAAACCTGGCTCATTGTATTGATAAAAGCCTGAACCAATCTGTAGTCGTGAGTGGTGTGTGCTGTGTTGAGTGCTACCACACCGGTATTGGACAGGTGAGAACGAATGGTAGAGAAAAACTCGCGTGTTGTGAGCTGAAAGGGAATATATGGCTGCTGAAACGCGTCTATTGCTATAACATCGTATTGTGCCTGTGTTGTCTCTAAATAGGTACGCCCATCTTCGACATGTACATGCAGATTAGGTTCGTTCATGGCGAAGTACTTGCGTCCCACATCGACGATAGCGGGATCGATCTCTACCCCATCAATAGGAACTGGCCCGTAAACGCTAGTAAACTGGTGGGCAATAGTCCCAGCCGCGAGACCAATGATACCTACACGGTGTAATTGTCGTGGAGTAAAACCAGGATTAAAATATGGCGCGGCTAAAAAATAATCCCAATACCAGCCTGTTAAGATAGTATTGGGATCAGGGTAGTAAATTGAGTGTATGGCCTGTCCTTCGTTGAGGATAAGCTCCCTACTGCCATCGGGTTGTTGGGTGACCTGTATGTAGTTGTAGAGCGATTCCTGTTCGTAGATCAGGTATGGTATATCTTTTAGTGGCCCCAGTGGTAATACCAGAGCAATGAGGACCAGAGAGAATGCCGGTCGCCAGCGAGGCCTGAGCCCCCAAAGAGAAGCGGAAAAGAGGAATACGCCAAGGATGAGCAAGGTGCGACGCACGCCGAAAGTCGGGATGAGCCAGAGTATGGGTAGGAAGGCGCCAAGAATGCTGCCTAGAGTTGAGACGGCATAGATTGAGCCGCTCGTTTTTCCGCTTTTCACAATGTCTTTGATTACAAGGCGTATCGCGAAAGGTGAGACCAGGCCAAGCAAGGTCACGGGGACTGCAAAGAGGAGAATGGTTCCTAGAAGGGAACTAAAGAAGATACTCACGGAAACTTGTGCTAAACCCGTTATCGACCACGTCAGAATACCCTGGCTGATGAACGGAAGGATTGAAATAGAGAGCGCGGCCATGGCAGTAATGGTACAGAGCACCTGTTCAGAAGGGTAGCGATCAGCGAGACGTCCGCCGATAAAGTATCCGACGGTGAGGTAGACTAAAATCAACCCGATCACACTAGCCCAGATAAAAAGAGAGGTGCCGAAGTACGCTGCTAGCAGGCGCGAAGCACACATTTCAAGAGCTAGACTAGTCATGCCGCTGACAAAAACCAGAATTATGAGAAAATGTCGCACCAGTCTCTCCCTCTGTAATGGGTTTTAAAACGTACTAGAATCTGTTCTAGGATTTACTCGGCAGGAATTGGAAGCGAGCAATCATAATGGAAAAGTATTGAGTATTAACAGAATCAAATTGGCTATCGGCGGCTTGTAGCTCAATAACATACCCCTTCTGCGCGTGTATAGTAGCGTAGACTGCCACTCTCTCTTTCAGACTATTCAACTGGTAGTATGCGATAGCGTAAGTCCACGTCTCACCATCGATTGTGGTAACCGATGTGGAAGTAGGAGCGGTGTAGCCAGGTTGCGAAGCAAAGATGTTTTGCAGGTCTGTATTAACAAGATCGCTGGCATTGGCATTTCCTTGGATTGTAGGAACCTTGAAAGCGGCATACTGATCTTGTTGAGACGGATTGAGGAATTGTACGCCGATTTTGTCGCTTGTTTGCCCCTGATTCCAGCCATTGGGATACTCGACGATGAAACCATTATTGGTGCATGTTGCATCACACCAGGCGAAATTTGCATCAGGCAAAGGAGTGGGTGATGGTGTAGGACTGGGTATAGCAGTCGCAGTAGGACTAGGGCTGGGCATAGGCGTTGGACTAGGAGCGCTGGTTACCACGGGAGTGGGTGTGATAGAGGGTTTTGGAGCTGAATGCCCCCGCAAAAAATAGAACGCACCAAAAGCAGCAACAATGATGAGTGCAACCACGAGTAAAACACTAGCAATGATTAAGATTATATTATGTTGTTGCTTTGCTGGCGGAGGAGTAAGCCCTGGCTGCGCTGGATACCCTGGATAATTTTGTCCAGTTGGATATTGAGGAACTGGTGAGAATCCGTGCTGAGTATAGTTGCCAGCCTGATAGGTTTGTGCTGGTGGGGTTGGACCATATTGTCCGATCCCAGGATAACCGGGCTGCAAAGGTGTGACCGTATTGCCTACATGGCCCTGTTGTGGATAATTTGCGGGATAGCTTTGAGGAGCACTATTCGGCACCGATGACATAGCTTCCGTTGCGTCCTGGTAAAAGCCGTTCTGCTGACTCGGAACAGGACCTGGAGCAGAGGGTATATTGGTTGGAGGCTGGTTAACAGGGGCCAGCGAGCCACTGTTGACAGGAGAAGGCATATTTGTGCCGTATGCGCTGGTTGGTGCCATTGGACTCGTATTATATGCATCAGAAAAGGTTCCCTGTATGATGGGGTTATTCTGTCTGTATGTTTGTAAAAGTCCGCTGCGTGGCACTTGTGGCATTTCAGTTTGTTGTGTCGGTGGTCTTGTTGGGGTCCCACAGTGACCACAGAACGCTTCGTCCTGATTCACCTCATTACCGCACTTTGGGCATCTCATTGCCTGGTTCCTTTTCCTGGTAGCTTTAAAAATCCTGTTATTACTGGTACAACAGTATCAACAGGGTTGATTATAGCGCATTTGTTCCGCTATGACTACCCCTTGAGCCAATTATCTCGGAATACTCCTACGCCGGGTTTACTTAAATTCAAGTGTAATTTGCCGCAGACCCAGGGTATCGTAGTGATGGTAGGCGATAATCTGAGAGGTAGTAAACTGCTCGTTATCAGGCCGATATGACCCATAAAAAGGGCCACTAATGATGAGCCATATCCAGGGAATCTGTTGTTCGGTATTCACACGCTGCATATTTTTGCGATCAGTGTTGCTAGCGACAGCTAAACCGCCCGGGTGGCTATGATATACCCCGATTATCTGTCCAGGATGGGAGAGCTCAACGTCGAGTACGTCTTCGGGAGCAAATTCAAAATAGACGGGAGAATTGCATATATTACGAAGTGGCTGTACACATTCAATATGCCAATTCCCCACATCGTCGATGTGCCCTAGCAGGAGACCACATGCTTCAATATGACGACGCCGGAATACATCCGCATAGAAGGTATTCCGCGCAGCGATGCTGACTGTGGCCAGTGCGTCTGGATGTTTTCGCATAGATGCTAGTTGCTCGATTCTGTCAGGTTGTTTACCTCTACTATATCATACAGGATGAGAAGAAGAAATCGGTCATCCTGGCATCTTTGTCGCCTCATGCATGAGAGCCTGACCGTGACTTTCCGTGCTTTGCATGAGGAAAAGATTGGCGACTAATCCTGTCCAGCCCGTCTGATGGCTGGCTCCAATGCCAGCCCCAGTATCACCATGGAAATACTCGTAGAACAAGACCAGGTCACGCCAGCAGGGATCGCGTTGGAATATCTCTATGGCACCATGAACTGGCCTGTGGCCATGCTCATCGCGCAGGAAGATGTTGGTCAGGCGCTTTGAAAGTGCTATGGCGATCTCTTCAAGATTCAGGTAATTTCCGGAGCCGGTGGGGAACTCTAGCTTAAGCTGATCACCGTAAAAATGATGAAATTTCTGTAACGACTCTATAATGAGATAATTGACTGGAAACCAGATCGGGCCGCGCCAGTTAGAATTACCACCAAACAGGCCAGAGTTCGATTCTGCTGGCTCATAATCGACATAGTGAGTTATGCCATCCATTTCAAGCATATAGGGGTATTCCAGGTGATAACGCGAAAGGGCGCGCAATCCGTAGGGGGAGAGAAATTCCGCCTCATCGAGCAATACTTTGAGGATACGGGGTAACTTATCGTGATTGACTATAGAGAGGAGTACGTGTTCGGTCTGATCAGGTTCTTGCTTTCTCTCAATATGCCTGTCGATATCTTCCCAATTATCGATGAACCACTGCATTCGTCGCTTAAAGCTCGGTAGTTGATCAAGGAGGTCAGAATCAAGAATGGTAATAGCAAACAAAGGAATCAGGCCAACCATTGAGCGTACTTTGAGAGGAATTTGCGTCCTGTTGTTATGATGGAGGACATCATAATAGAAGCCATCTTCCTCATTCCACAACTCGATACCGCCAGCTCCCACTCCCAGGTCATTCATAGCATGGGCAATATAAATGAAATGCTCGAAGAACTTGCTGGCGATATCGCTGTAAGCGTGGTTGCTTTGTGCAAGTTCCAGGGCAATCGTCAGCATATTCAGACAATACATGCCCATCCAACTTGTACCATCTGACTGCTCGATGTGGCTCCCGTCAGGTAGGGGCTGGCTGCGATCAAAAACGCCAATATTATCCAGACCCAGAAAGCCGCCCTGGAAGACGTTCTGCCCTTCATAGTCTTTGCGATTGACCCACCAGGTAAAGTTCAGCAGGAGTTTTTGGAAAATTTGCTCCAGAAAGTCACGATCTCCCTGACCTGTCAGTTGCTGTTCAATTTTATAGACGTGATAGGCAGCCCATGCGTGAACTGGAGGGTTTACGTCACCAAAGGCCCATTCGTAGGCGGGTATCTGGCCGTTTGGGTGCATATACCATTCGCGAAGCATCAATATTAACTGTTCTTTGGCGAAGTCGGGATCGATCAATGCGAACGTAACGCAGTGAAAAGCCAGGTCCCAGGCTGCATACCAGGGATACTCCCATTTATCTGGCATCGAAATGATGTCGGCATTGTAGAGATGAGTCCACTCGCGGTTCCGCCCATTTTGTCGTTCGGGTGGTGGTAGTGGTTGGTTAGGGTCGCCGGCTAACCAGGTTTTTATGTCGTAGAAGTAGAATTGTTTGCTCCATAACATACCAGCGAAAGCCTGGCGTTGTACATTTTGGGCATCGATTGAAATATCTGCGGGGATGACTGTCTGGTAGAATTCATCTGCTTCGCGTATGCGTTGTATGAATATCTCTGTGAATGTGTCATCGAAGGGGAGCATGTCTTGTGGCGCCTTCTTAGTAAGTCGAAGATGTATCACGCGTGTCTCTCCGGTGTTGAGCGAGAGATGATACTGTGCGGTCACCTTTGTACCTACCTGAGCGGGGTTGATCGCGTCATGTTGGCTGTGAAGAAGATAGTTGTTGATACTATCTTTCACATAGGAAGTTTTGTTAGGAATGCCGTAGAGTCGATCTGTGTTAGTTTCATTTTCAGTAAAGAGCAGAGAGGGATCACCCGCACAGTAGAGCCAGTATTCTCCATCATTTGTGCCTGTGCCTGTTGCAGGGTCTCCGTTGCTATTGCTCATGGCAGCTTTCACGACCTTAAATGCTTGATTGAAAGGGGGATATGTTGCCTCATAGCGACTCAACGATGGGCGAGGAGCGCCTTCTTTCCATGACCAGGTATTGCGAAACCAGAGTGTCGGCAGCAGGTCAAGTATAGCTTCCTCTGGTCCACGGTTGACGATCGTGAGGCGAATTAGAATATCTTCTGACCCTGCCTTGGCGTATTCGACAAACACATCGAAATAGCGGTTTTCATCAAAAATGCCGGTGTCAATTAATTCGTATTCGGGGCTTCTCCGTCCGCGACGCAGATTTTCGTCGACAAGCTGGGTATAAGGATACTCACCCTGAGGGTATTTATAGAGGTATTTCATATAACTGTGGGTAGGGGTGTTGTCTAGATAGTAGTAGTACTCTTTCACGTCTTCGCCGTGATTGCCCTCTTCGCCGGTTAAGCCAAAGAGACGCTCTTTGAGAATGGGGTCGTGACCATTCCACAAGGCGATGGCAAAACAAAGTTGCTGGTGACGGTCGCTGATACCAGCCAATCCATCTTCTCCCCAGCGGTAAACTTTGGAGCGCGCCTGATCGTGAGGGAAATAGTCCCAGGCTGTGCCATTGGGGCTGTAGTCTTCACGTACTGTCCCCCAGGCGCGTTCGCTTAGATATGGCCCCCATCGTTTCCAGTGGGTAGTGCGTTCTCGTGATTGTTGAAGCCTCTGTTGCTCGGCTGCCATAAATTGATCCTCTCTCCATGTTATGGGCGTGTTGCTGTTCTTGACAATAGTGCCAGGAGCACGCATTGTGTTACGTTACATTGCGATATGTATGGCAATAGAGATGTAAGGATATGTGAACATGGGTGATAACGAATCTGGTTGCATAGGTGTTGGTATCTTGTTTGGCCGTGGAAAGCGACCAACTCTTAATGGGTACCAAGAAATTGTTCTGCCTTATAATTTCGTAGGTCCCCGATGTGTGAGACTGTGATATCTGGTGAGAATCCAGGCGGCAGTGGGCCTGCGGCATATTTGCCTTGCTTGACGAAAACTGTTGTCAGGTGGTTTCCCATGATTGCTTTAGAGTCGGAAAGTATCTCTGGTTTATCATCAACCATCGCGTAGTGATCGGCAGGATATTGTGCCATGACTTCGTCTAAGTGTTGCTGTTTATGAATATAGAGTAATACACGACCTTCAACAGCATCGGCCAGGTTACTGGAGAAAATCTTCTCTGCCTGGAAAAACATGTCGCCATCTGAGACGATAACCGTCAATCCTATGTTGCGAAGGTATGCCAGCGTTTCGAGGGTGTAAGGATAGAGCGCCTTGAAGAAGGGATAGTTGTCAAAAAGGGAGTGAGTGTGTTGATACGTTTGTTCATCCAATTCCGCGAGCGATGTTTGTTCACGGAATCTTTTCAGCGCTAGTGGGATGTTGACAACCTCGTTCTCTGTGCGCACCTGCTCATAAATATCCCAGAAGCGGCTAGCCAGGGCCTGACCCATCTCAACCTGAATATGCGCATCCAGGTCGTTTTTTACATCGTCGTTTGCAATCAGTGTGTTGTCGACATCGATCAAAAACACGAGTGTTGGCATATGTGTTATCCCTTCCTAAATGACCATGTACTACAAAAGTATTTTGTTTACATTATAAGGAGCTGTCAAGGCACGTAACTTGAAAAGAATAAGCCAGGAAGGTTTTGAATATCTGTTGCCGAGAGTGAAAATGCATGGTACACTCGTGATGTAGATTTGTCCCTTTAACAAATTTTGGTAATATTTTTTGGCATAGTAATTGCGGCCTTTCTCATAGAGTGAATGGTAACGAATAGAAATATATGAAGGTGATCTTTCGCAGCAAAGATTTTGCTGGTATAGAAGGTACTGGCTATGGCTTCAACAACCGGCGTCCGGCAGTGCAAGCCTGGCATTATCTCGGGAGAGTGCAACACATGAAGTGGGAGGGCTGGTACGAATGCTATTGGGAGGGTGATGAGCTTGTCTGGATGGTGCATGGCGATGAGCGATTGTTTGGCCTGGCCGCAGCCCTCAAATCTAAAGGTATTGGGGTTGAAGTCAAACAGGATAACGAAGTGTTTGAAAGCCATCCGTCCAACTCCGACGTGCTGGATAAATCCGCACTCTACAGCGCTTCTACCTTCGGTCAGGATGGATGTAAGGATGTATGACTGATACGAACCTGGGAAACGAAAAAAAGAAACGAATCATATTACTGATGTCTCCAGCTACCTATCGGGGAGGAGCGTTTTTAAGCGCAGCCAAACGGCTTAATCTCGAAGTGGTAGTAGGTATAGATCTGCCCGAGACGCTTGCTGAATACTGGCATGTTCCGCTTGGCGTTGATTTTGCTGCACCGCGTGCGTCAGTACAAACGATTGTCGAATACGCGCAAGAGCATCCCGTTGCTGCAATACTCTCTGTGGATGACGCGGCCAGCGAACTGGCTGCCCTAGCCAGCGAGGCTCTGGGGTTGGCGCATAACTCACCGAAAGCAGCTGAGGCAGCGCGCGACAAATTGTTGATGCGCTCATTGATGTCAAAAGGCGGGGCACCATGTCCCGTTTATCGTCCCTTCTCTCTGAATGCTGATCCTGTCTGGGTTGCAACACGGGTAACCTATCCTTGTGTCATCAAACCTTTGCGTCTCTCCGGTAGTAGAGGCGTGATCCGTGCCAATAACTCAGATGAATTTGTGGTGGCTTTCAATCGTACGAGGCGTCTTCTGTTTTCCGAAGGGTATTCAAAGCACGACTCTCTACTGGTTGAAGACTTCATTCCCGGTTGTGAGGTTGCCCTGGAGGGTATACTCACACACGGTCAATTGAAAGTGCTGGCACTGTTTGATAAACCAGATCCGTTGGATGGCCCTTTTTTTGAGGAAACTATCTATATCACGCCGTCGCGTTTGCCTGTAGAGGTGCAGGAAGAGATTGCCAGTTGCGTAACGATAGCGGCAGCCTCGTTGGAGTTGAGAGAAGGTCCCGTACATGCTGAGCTGCGTGTCAACAGGCAGGGGCCATGGATGCTTGAAATTGCTGGCCGCTCCATTGGAGGTCTCTGCTCGACGATACTGGAGTTTGGGGCCAGTATGTGTCTGGAGGAGCTTATTTTGCGCCATGCTATTGGAGATGAAATTACCTCCATAGAGCGTGAGAAGCAGGCGGCGGGCGTGATGATGATTCCTATTCCGAAGGCTGGCATGCTCAAAGCTGTGTATGGAGTAGAGGATGCGCTGGCAGTACCCCTGATTACTGGTATCGAGATTACCGCGAAGCTGAACCACCCTCTAGTACCGCTGCCTGAAGGTGCAAGTTATCTCGGTTTTATCTTTGCGCGAGGAGATAACTCAGCCGAAGTGGAAGAGGCAATTCGCCGGGCACATGCCTTATTACGCTTCGATGTCAGAAGAGAGATTCCTGTACTAAACAGTATGGCAGTTGTTCTTCCTTAAGAAGAAGTTTCATTTTGAGAGCTTAATGGGGCCGATCTAACTGATCTGCGGTAGGCTCTGCTCAGCAGAACCATGATTCGGTGAGGTGGGGCAGCACTCTCGGAGTGCCGTAGTGTTCCACCGCTTCGGCTACATTCATATCTTTGCCTATCGCCGCCAGCGACAACGCTTTGATGTGAAAGAAGGTCTCAATGGGGTTGGATCTTGCATGTTCCGCCTCTTCAACCAATGAGGCAACTCTTTGATGAAGAGCGTCCATGCGGGGATCGGGATGTTGCCACTTGTAGGTGAAAGCAGCGGCTTCAAGTTCTCGTAGCCACAGCTTGCTATAGGGTGTATCAAGGAGCGCAGAGCCTGGTGGGATAAGCAAGCGAATCGAAAAGTGGACGGGATCAACCTGTTCGATGAGGCGACGATCTTCAAAGAAGTTCAGCAGCGTGTTATAGCTCTCGAGTGTCTCCCAGGGCGAGAAGGGCATAAGCGATGGGCGAAGAGCTATGCCTGCTTGCTCCATCATATCAAAGGCTTCCGCAACATCTGTAGATGTGTGACCTTTATCGAGATTGTACAGAACGTTGTCGTTGAGCGACTCTACGGCAGAGACGATAAAGGCGCAGCCCAGGCTTTTTAGCTCTGGCAATAAATGCCGGTGCTTCAGTAAATGCTCGATTTTGATAGTGGCATCGAAAGTGATATCTGGGAACTCATCGTGTAGGGCGCTGGTGATGCGCAAGGCGTGTGTAGGCCCATTCAAGAAATCGGGGTCACCAAAGGTGATGTGCCGAACGCCCTGCTCTAGCTGTGCGCGAATATCAGCCAGCACAACCCCGGCAGGTATAGCGAAGAAGCGCCCGCCATAGACCGGAGTAATAGGGCAATGAAGGCACGTATGTTTACATCCGCGGGTGGTTTCGGTATAACCGGCCAATCCAGTACTACCGTTGGCCTCCAGGTGGGCATAGCGTTCAGGCGAGGGTAAAGGTTGACGTTTGGGAATGATGTATGGAGTGCGCTTGATCCAGGGGCCGCTATTGAACTGGCGGGTAGTGACCCCTGGTATAGTCATAGCCGCGCCTTTCTCAAGTGCGGCGACTAAATTGAGGAAAGGGATTTCGTATTCGCCACCAATGGCAGAATCAATGGAGTCTTGTAACAGGTAATCAGCATTGAGAAATGCGTAGAGGCCGTAAAAACAGATGTGAGCGGACGGGTTGACCGAACGCACGCGCTGCGCAATGCGCAGTCCCAGGCGCAACGCGGTGTGCATTGGCACAGAGATTGCAACTAGCCGGGCTCGACTCATCGCTTCGTCGGTTAATGTCTCAACAGCGGTATCTACAGCAACAGGCGCATAGCCGGCCTGCTGAAGCATTGCGTACAGTGAGGCAAGATAAAAGGGCTGATGGCCTAGTTCATAGCATGAAATGAGTAAGATGTCGCCAGGAGATCTCATTTCTTGCGCGAAGCTCCGCCGCCGCCTTTGCTGCTCGGCGCACCGCCTTTGGCGCCTGCTGCGACCGGGGTTTCCGTACTTTCTGGTGCCCACCCCTCTGGCATCTGAGCCTCGGAACCAAAGAAAAATTCTTCCATTTGTTCGCGCAGTAATTTGCGTGCTTCCGGGTCAGCCATATTCAAGCCGTAGTGGTTGATGATGAGCGTACTTTGAGCAGGCCACATTTCATAGGCTTCTTTTGATATATTCTCATAGATGCGCTGTCCCAGCTCTCCAGGGAAGGGGGGTTTATCCAGGCCTGGTAGCTCGCGTCCCAGTTTGACACATTTCACGATTCGTGCCATGATAGATACTCCTAATGCAAATTGCGAATGCTCTGTCTGATACTGATACTACAAGATGTGGAGACTTCTGTCAAATAAATGAAACGTCCGCCCCGCGTATTGTTTTTCGGGATGCAGGGGAGTTTTTCGCAACTTTCCTTGCGCGCGCTCCTGAACAGGGGTCTAGAGGTCTGCGCAGTAATTATCCCCGCTACTCATGATCGTGGTGCTGATCAGCCAGCACTATATCGCAGGGAACGGGTTCGTCTAGCCCATTCTACGCTACCTATGCTTCACTCATCGTATGAAGGCACAATTGTACAACTGGCATGGGAGCGGGAAATCCCCCTATGGGAAGTATATAGCCTGTCGGATCCCGCAACCGTTGAGACGGTTGCAGCATATCAACCAGATGTTGTGTGCGTGGCTTGCTTTTCGCAGCGTATTCCGCGTGTCATTTTGGAGATACCGAGCCTGGGTTGCCTCAATGTCCATCCCTCACTGTTACCGGCAAATCGAGGACCGGTACCTTTGTTCTGGACATTCCGCCAGGGGTGCGAACAAACAGGAGTAACTATTCATCTAATGGATGATGGCATAGATCGTGGTGATATCCTGGCACAGGAGGTGATAGAAGTATCAAGTGGTATAAGTTATGAACAATTGGAGTTAGAGAGTGCGCGGCGCGGTGGAGAGTTGCTAGCTGATACTGTCTGGAAACTCTATCAGGGTGATACAAAGCCAATGCCCCAGGATGAGAATGTAAGCAGTTATTATGGATTTCCTGGTGCTGAAGATTTCATAGTGCCTGTCGCCGAATGGGACTGCGTTCATGTGTACAACTTTATCTGCGGCCTGGTCAACTGGGGTGGACCGATTGTCGTGCAAGTCCAGGGTGAATATATTGTAGTAAAGAAAGCCACTTCCTATAGTCATGAAAATATAAGCGGGATAGCGGATGGAAATTATGGCTGGCGTGATGAGGATTTATGGATACGTTGCAAAACAGGGTGGGTTGCGGTGAGAAGATAGACGTCAATGGGTTATATTTTGTCTGAGGTATGATCTGGCGATTCATCTGAAAGAGCCACTCGACGGAAGCCGTGCTCTATGGTATCATCATGAAACATGAAACAGATACTATTTTTCTTGTGGAAGTAGAGTAGGAATGCGCTGTGTATCTCAAACGTTTGGAAATGCTGGGTTTTAAGAGCTTTGCTGTAAAGACCTCTTTGGAGTTTAGTACGGGCATTACGGCTGTGGTAGGGCCGAACGGAGCGGGTAAATCGAATGTCGCTGACGCAATGCGTTGGGTTTTGGGCGAACAGAGCATGCGCCAGTTGCGCGGCAAGAAAAGTGATGACATTATCTTTTCTGGAGGTCATGGCAAAGCCGCGCTAGGTATGGCAGAAGTGTCGCTGACGCTTGATAATAGTACTGGTTGGGTACCTTCAGAATATAGCGAAATTACTGTAACGCGCCGCAGCTTTCGCTCAGGGGAAAATGAATATCTTATTAATAAACAGAAAGTGCGTCTAAGGGATGTGGTGCTACTTCTTGCTCAGGCGCGTATTGGCCACGATTCATATACCGTAGTTGGTCAGGGCTTAATCGATGCCGCTTTGAGTTTGCGCGCGGAAGAGCGTCGTGGCTTATTTGAAGATGCCGCAGGTATACGTCCGTTTCAGGTGCAGCGTGCTGACGCGGAGGGCCGCCTTCGTCAGACTGAACACAATTTAGAACGTTTACGAGATATCGTCGGGGAGATTGAGCCGCGACTGGGGCCATTAGAAGAGCAAGCGCGCCGCGCAGCCGAGTTCGGACGATTACAGAGTGAATTACAGGGAGAACTCCTGACATGGTATGCCCTCCAATGGAGGCGCCTGGGTGCTAACAGAGAGCGAACAGAGTTAGCGGAACATGAACAGGAGGAGAAAGTACGGAACCTGGAACTGGCTATCCAGACTGCCGATGAGAAAGGAAATGACCTTCGCGCTCAACGACAACAAGTCCTTAGTTCCATAGCAAGATGTCGTAAAGTATGTGCCGAAGCGAACGACCGGGTGCAGAAGATCGAGCGCGAATTGGCAGTAGGTGAGGAGCGTATTACTGGATTAGCCCGACAACGCAGTGATCAGCTGCAGGAGGAACGCCGATTAAGAGAATTACTGATTACACTACAGCAGCGGATTATTGACCTGGAAGAGCAATGTGATCTAGCTGAAGAGGTAGTAGATACCAGAGCTGCCTCCGTTGCTGAGCTTGAACAGCAGGTGGTCAGGGCACAAAAGGACTATGAGATTAATGAGCGGCGACTACGTACAGCACAAAATGAATTCTTTCAGGTTCAGGCGCGCCTGGGAGCCAGTCAAACCGACCTGGGTCGCCAGCAGAAACAACTTGGAGAGCGTAATCGTACCCTTGCTGCTCGTAGAGATAGTATAGCTCAAACTCAACAATCGTTACGCTCCCTAGAAACACGCCTCGTTGAGGAACGGATGAGCCTGGAAACGGCGCGTAAGGAAGAACAACAGATAGCACAGCACAAACATGCTTTGGGACGGGCTATTGCCGATGCGCAACAAGAGTTTGAGCGTTTGAAATCCGCGGTTACTGAGGCTGAGAGACAAAGACGTAGCGTTGCTGATCGCTTGAACATGCTGAAAAACTGGCGTCAGAGTTTGGGTGGATATACCGATGGAGTCCGCGCACTTATGCGTGCTCCGGCAGAAAAGGTAAGTGGACTTGTTGGCCCTGTTCCTCAACTTGGTATAGTTCATTCTGGTTTAGAGACAGCTATAGAGGCAGCTCTTGGTCACTATGTTCAAGCGGTTGTTGTGCATACATTCGAAGATGCTCAAAACTGTCTCCATTATTTACAGGAAGCTAAACTCGGTCAGGCGATGATTATGTGGATGGAGGGAAGGCGCGAGGATGAGGTTGATGAGGAAGAGGTTCAGAGCGCTGAGGAAGCGCTCAAAAGTTATCTCGCAGAAAGACCCAGGTTGAAAGATCGCGTGGTTGGCTTTGCCTGGCGTTGTATACAATGCGATCAGCAGTATCTGCCGCTTTTCCACAGATTGCTTGATGGGGTCGTGCTGGTGAAAGATGTGCAGGCCGCTCAAGAACTGCTAGCCTGGACGGCATCACATAGTACCTCTCAGATTCAGATGTGGGTAACGCTCAAAGGTCAAGTATTGCATTGCGATGGCTGGTTAGTGGGTGGAAGTGGGAAGGATGGAAGCCAGCAAGGGTTGTTGGCCTATGAGCGCGAACTGCATGAACTTCCCCAGCAACTGAGTGAGCATATTGCGCTCGTTGATCAACTTAATAATATGCTCAGCGAGGTGCAGCGCGCTCAGGAAGGGCGCCGAATAGAGCAAACCTCTGTGGATAGAGAACTACAAAAAATAGTGGCTCGTATCAACGAACTGAATAAAGTGGTGGCGTCTACACAGCGGGAACAGGAACGGCTGCAGACAGAATTGCGTCTGGCGAATTCAATAGAACAACAATTGGCGGCTGAGGTAATTGGATTAGAGCAGGAGATACAGGCTGCCCAGGAGCGCGTTCGTGTGCATGAGAAGTCACAGCGTGAAATAGCGAACCAGGTTGAGGAACTTCAGCACGAAATAGAGGAGCACGCTATTGCTTATCGAAGCCAGCAAGATGAACTTGGGCAAGGGCGTACGTCCCTGGCGGTGAAACGGCAAGAAGCCAGGTCTTTGCGCCAGCAACTCAGCACATTCCAGGCGCAGGCTCATGAACACAAATTGCACATTGAGCAACAGCAGGGACGAATAACAGAGACTGAAAAGCAACAAGAGCTTTTAGAGGAAGCGATAGAATTACGTCGCCAGGAACTGGAAGGGGCGGTTACGGAGGCCCATACTTTCACTCATGAGTTGCGAAGGATAGAGGAACAGTCGAGCGAGATTGAACGCCAACTGGCGGCTTTGGAGCAACAGACAGCGCAGTTACGACACACGTTGACGGAAATGGAAGGAATATATCGCCGTTGCCTGCTCGAGAGTCAGAAGGCGCAAGACGCTGTAGATATCTTATTAGAACAATTGCGTGAGGAAATGGGCATCTTGGATCCTAAAGAACTGGGTGGTTATGCTGCCTGGCGACCGCTGGACGGAGAGCGAGCACAAGGCATCGTCCCTACGATGGACGGTGTTACGGATCCCACTGATACAGAAACTGGAGAGTCGATGTTGCGTCACGAGGTACGCATATCTGCTGATTCAGGAGTATTGTCTGAGGAGGAGGAAGCGCAATTGCGCAAACTGAGGCGGCGGGTTGATAGCTTGCGAGTACGTCTCAAGGCATTGGGTGGCTTTGACCCAGATGCGCCCCAACAATATGAAGAAACACGCGCGCGTTTTGAATTTCTTTCATCACAGATGGCGGATATGGAACAGGCGGCGTTGCACCTGCGTTCGATTATCGGGCGGCTTGATGTGACGATGGCGCAACAATTTGAGGCAACATTTCAATCAGTAAACGCGCGTTTCCGCGAGCACTTCATTACGCTTTTCAATGGTGGCAATGCGCGGCTTGAGTTGACTGTCGCGAAGCCTGACGAAGATGAGAGTGTGATGCCATCAAGTATGCCAGCGGGTGTGGAGGTAATCGTACAACCACCTGGCAAGAAAATACAGGATTTGTCGCTACTCTCTGGTGGAGAGCGTGCACTTGTCTCAGCAGCCCTGCTCTTTGCGTTATTAGAGATCAATCCTCCTCCATTTTGCTTGCTGGACGAGGTAGATGCAGCGCTTGACGAATCTAATGTGGTGCGTTTCTGTGACATTTTAAAACGCCTGGCTCAGCGTACGCAGTTCATAATGATTACGCATAATAGGGTGACAATGACATCGGCACAGGTCATCTATGGAGTTTCGATGGGTGGGGATAGTATTTCCCGGTTGCTCTCAATGAAACTTGAAGAGGCTCCCGTAGCAGGCGATAGGTAGAAATATCGGGAACTGTGCGTAAAAATGCTTGACAGGAAGGACAACGTGTAGTAATATACACCGTGTCAAGAGAACCGCCTGTATGTGCAGGTGAACCGGTGATTATAGCGAAGAGGGTACACCCGTTCCCATCCCGAACACGGCCGTTAAGCTCTTCAGCTCTGACGATACTGTAGGGGTAGCCCTA
>JBGQJX010000006.1:0-28964 GCA_041499255.1 Ktedonobacteraceae bacterium
CCACCATGCAAAATAGCTGTTTCGCCAGCGTTGCGTGGCCCTGCGAACTTCTTGCGTATTTCTTCTTTCAGATTTTTGTAGCTCGTATTGTCCAAGAGCGCATCAGTAACCCATGCTCCACCAGGACGAGCCATATTGTTCAGCAATCCCAGGTTCCACTTTTGCCCTGCCTTTTGCACATCAATCAGCATGGCTGCGACTTCCACCGGCGACATACCGTAAATGTCGTCATTGCCGGCAAACAATTTGTTGTGCATCACAAACGCTTCAGGATAGCGGCGAGGCGGTGAGAAGTTGCCAAATTCATAGTAGAGCGGCCCGTTCTCATCGGCCTTGATCTTGGTAAGATCGGGTCTGAGATTATAGAGTTCATCAAATTTGGCTGTAGGGTTCTGACTGGCGTTGATGCCCAGAAGATAGCTGTTTCCAGTAAGCGCATAATAGGCAATCATGGCTTCTCTGAATTGCGCCCCTGCTACTTTTGGTGCTGGATTTTTCCAGAGCATCATTAATTCATCGTTGGGGCTAGTTATTTCCCGCTTTTTTGTTTCGTCGGTATAGTGCTTCCATTTGATGCCAGCCCCTGCTCTGGCGATATGCCCAACAACACGAAAGACTGTTTTGCTCGACCGATAGCCTTCCTGGATATAGGCTCGCATGTTTCTAGGCATCGTAGCAGGGGTGCCAACGCCCTGATTTTGCACGACTACTGCGACGTTGGGATCAGCTTTTTGTTGTGCGACAAGCTGCATGGATTGTGGTTGTGGCCTGTTTCTGTTGCGTCTACTCATCTAGCCACCTCCCCTGTGGTATAATTCTTCTCAAAAAGGAGTGAAGGACAATGAGTACAGAACGCAATACAAAGTTTCAAGGCTTTGCGAAACTTCTTTATGAAGAATTGGCAACGCTCCCATATATTCCCTTGGAGGGGAAAGGCTACAGTGAGCGGATGAAGCAGATTATCGCCAGACGCGCCTATGATCTGGCCGTGCATGTGATTTCCAATCTGAGCACCTACGAATACGAGGTGCTGTCTCCCACGGAAGCAGTTGCAATGACGCCTGACCTCACAGAATGGCCTAAAGAAACGTAGGTCGCTCATTCCCAGCCCTCCATTCCACCTTCATGCTGCTCAGCCCATTGGAACGGATTTACCAGCAATCCACCTTTTACGAAAAGCTCCTGCTCTTGCGTTTTGGCTTCTTCTTCTGCCTGTGCTTTCTGCTCTTCTGTTTGAGCCTCAGCTATCAGCAGTTGTTCTATGCTCAGAGTGGTATCAAGTTCCTCTGAGTCTTCATCCAGATCAAGCAGACCAGGTCTGCCATAGGTTGAAATCACAAAAGCCATCATTGCATGGCAATCAGGATATTCGTCATGTGGCGCTTTCGGGAAGCTGAACAGTTCCTTCTCAGCTTCCTCAATGCCTTGCATATTTTTGTTGTGATAGGCTTTGCCATTGCTATAGAGGATAGAGCCAGTTGTTGAGCGCATGATCTTGTCTGTTTGTGGCTTAAATGGCTTGATCGGCAGTCCTTGACCAACAAGATACTGAATCATGGCAAGCTGGTACCCAACCTGCTCCACTGCAATGATGCTGTGCATGAAACGCTGAAAGATCATCGGTATCTGTTTTTGCTGCTCTGGAAAATCCAGGTGTTCATGCAAGGCGTGAAGCAGCAAAGCATCCTTATAAGGAGTGATTGCCCACGTCTCCATCAAGAAAAAGTCAGCACTGGTTTTCAAAGAGGTCGCGAGATCAATCACGGCCAAATTCCAACAATCGGCAATTGGAACAGTGACACGTCCACGAGGCGTTTCTAGCAAATAGGATTGAGTGACTTGGTCAACAGTGAACCAGCGTCTGTCTTTCTCTTTATAGATGTACCCGCCAGCGGGTATGGGGCTTTGCTGATACTGCGCTGAATAATGGACTGGACCTAACCCACGTTTGAGTTTGTCTAATACTTCTCGTGGGAACTTCTCAGGCCACAGTAATTCGCCTTCTTCTGTGCGAATATCATACTTTCCGAGTGAGGTTGTAGCTTCCCTGGCCGGCTCATATTCCTCCGGTAGATTGAGATGTTCCCAACCGCCAAGCTTCAAGATATGCCCTATCAAATCTTCTTCATGCAAACGCTGACCCACGACGATCATCGGCCCGTTTTCCTGGTCATTCAATCGTGACATCCAGGTTTTGCCAAACCATTCTACCGTTGCCTCAATATCAGCAAGTCCAGCCATAGCATTGTTAGCATCGTCGATGAGGAGATGAGAAGCGCGTTTGCCAGTGCCTGAACTTCGAACAGCTACCGCCATTGAGTAGCCGCGTTTGTCATTCTCAAAAAAGCCTTTGACGTTTTGCGATGAAGATAATTTGAAAAGATGACCATAGCGTGCTTGATACCATTCTGACTCAATCAGATCACGACGATTTTTGTTGTCTCTGATAGCCAGATCAAGCGAGTGGGAAGCGCAGAGCCACCGGTTGTAGGGGTCGTTAATCCAGCACCAGGCAGGGAACAGCACAGAAATAAAAGAGGACTTTGCATGACCTGGTGCAAGCGTGATAGCTAAGCGTTTGATACGCCGCTCATACACCGCTTGGAGATGGTCACAGATAACGTCAAGATGCCAATTCCATATCAATGGTGTTCCTGGCTCTATCACTGACCAGGCTGCATACGCGAATAGCTTAAATTTAAGAGCATATTGTAATGCCTGTTTCTTTTCTTCTCGCGTGAGTGGTGCGTTCAGGAGTGTAAGAGTCATCAGCTTACTTTCTCCTGTTCATCTTCAGCTAAGAGTTGCTGGATAGCAAGCCTTGTTCGTGGCGATATCGTATTGAGTGGAATACTCAGCTCGTTGTGTGTTTCGTGTTCTTGCGGGGCTGTAATCAAAACTTTGACGTATTGAGCCAGGGCATCAGAGAGAGACTTGTGATCTTTGATAGGCAAGATTTCATCTGCCTGAAGATGCATCGCCAATTGCTTTAAGCCAATACGCGCAATGCCTATGGCGTCATCGGGAATAGGAAGATGGAAAGGTAGTGATGTAGGGGCTGTCGGTCGGTTGGTCAGTGGTCGGTCGGTCGGTCGGTTCCACTGTTCCTTGTTACGCTTCTCAATAATGTAGGTCTTGGAGACGCTATGCTTGGCAGCGAGTGAGCGCAAACTAGCCCCTTGCTCATATTCTGAACGAATTGCTGGCCAGTCTGCTGTACTCATCTTCCACATCCTCCGCAACGAGTAGAATACTCAGGATTCATGATATGGCAGTAACTACATTCCCAACCGCCATTCATCATCAAAAATCTGAGTAGTCGTTTCATTTGTACTCCATGCCAGGCGTATACGGTTCGTGCTCTGCAAGGACGCGCTGAATGAATGCTTCAAACTCAGCAACAGTCATGTTGGGAATGTTCGGCTCTTCGTCACTGTGTCCAATAGCATACAAAGCCTTGGCGACTTCTTCGCGTACCAGGGCGCGGATGCGCTCGTCGAACGTGCGTGACTTAGGGAATTGGAGCGGCTCGGGTTCTTTTCGTGGCATAGTCACCTCCCCTTATTTACACATATTCTGCGTACACAAATAGCGCACTATCCATAGATATAGTACGTATTTGACTTCATGATAACTCTGGTTACCTTGCACTCAAGCACGAAGCCGCTTGCTTGCTCACAAGGGGCATCTCGCAGCCCTCGTGTTCCTGCTGGAATGCTCGCAATTGCTTGCGCCCGTTTTTGTTGAGATCGAACTGCTCGCCACACCAGCAATGCAAGATCGGTTTGAAGCCCATAGCTTGTGTAACAGTGTAATGATCGACTCGTTCTTGCTTCTTCTGCATGGCGCATCCAGACAACAAAAAAGGACACCTTCACCTTTCGGTGAAAGCGTCCGCTATTGACCTTATCGGCTGCTACGACACTTGAGAATGGAAGATAGGCTTCACGTTGTATTCTCCCCGTGGCTAGAAATGCAAGTATCTCAACCTACACCCTATTGGTAGCGGCTATTGCACAGATACCGCCAGCCGTTATCCGCCTGTACTACGAAACGAACCTAGCTCGTGAAGCCCTTGTATCTATGTCCAGCATAGCTTGATGGCCTTCTTCCCTGCCAGTCACTCGCTCTATATAAAATTGGGGGTAAACGATGTTACGCGCTTTTCTTATTCCTGAGTCGTTTAATCGTCACTTCAGTACCCGTCACATCGCCGCCTTGCACATCAAGCACAATCTTGCCATGACCGCCGAGTGACCTGATGCCTTCCAGCAGATAGCTGATGTCCCTTGCCAGGTCTACCGGCATCTTGATATGTACAGCCGGTATTCGGCTATCGGTTTCACAGCACTGCATAAGGCGACTCCAACAACAAGAAACGCTTCTAACATCATTATAGTCAAGTTGCGCGAGAATAGCAAGATGCCAACAAAAAACCAGGGGGAGTTCTGCCCTGGTTTTTTGTGAATGCCTACCCTCGGCTTGTAGAACTCTGGTAGGCCCACTACTGTTTTTTGGAAACCCCACCTGTAGCTGGGGGAAGTGTGAATGATATCCATACTCAGTATAGCATACCATGATACATTCTGAGACTCATTCGTTGTAGTAACAGATAACCTCATTTGAGAGTTTGAATGTTGATTATAAGGAGCTTAATATGAAGAACCGTATACTTATTCTCGTGGCGATTGTCACCGCTCTTGTAGTGGTAGCTGTACCAAGCTTAGTCCTGGCACATACAAATGTTTCGACTATCACTTTTAGTGCGTGCGAGCAACCGAGTGGACTTATAGATTTCCAAACTATAACCACTGGTACAGAAGTTGATTGTGCCACAGTTGATAGTCCTTTTACAGTGTTAACCCAATGGAATGAGCCTGGTCCTACTGGTCCTGCTGGAACAAATGGCAACAATGGCGTAGATGGGGCAGCAGGCGCTAAGGGTGATACTGGTCTTACTGGTGCAACAGGAGCATCTGGCGTTTCTGGCTACAATATTCGTAGGACGCTTGTTGTGGCTATAGCCCCTAATGTAGTTGTTACCGATCTCTGTTTGCCAGGTCAACATGCATTAGGCGGTGGTGTTGAAATGTTCCCTGCTGTTGGTCGCTTTATCAATGCTGACCACGCGACACTTAATGGGAATGGTTGGCAAGGTTCATATGGTGGTATACCAACTGCTATGCGGGTATGGGCCATCTGCGCAAATGTAGCGTAAAGTGCATTCAAATACCCTTGACTTTATGTCAACTGTAATGCTATGCTTCTCTAGTCTCCTGATTTAGTAGGGCAACCGAAAAGAGGATACCCGCCCAGTTGCGTAGGGAACGTATAGCAGAACGCGAGACCGTAGCCCGAATGACTGGGAGGCAGACCTACGTAAGTAGCCATGTTTCGCACTGCTATGGTAGGCCACTGAGAGAAGACCGCAAGAGGTACGCGACCTCAAGCGGTCATTTCATTTTTGGCCTCTTCATTAAGCCAGTTTTGAAGCCAGCTTATGACTTGCTTTACTTCATCTTCATTGAGCGAAATCGCCTGGAATTCTCCTGTCTGAATAACCACATGTTTCTCAGCAAAAGCCGCTACCCTCATAGACATCTTATACCCGGGCGGTTGATGTATGATATTCAATGCTTCCATATCTACTCCTGTTCTGCAAAGTTCTCGGCCTGGGCCTCCATCGCCTGCTGTTGTTTATTTTCCCAACAAAAGGAGCAAAAATCATATTCATCAAAGTCTAGAAGAGCGCCGCATTCCTGGCAGCACTCTTCCACTAGAGCAAAAGGCCAATCAGTCATCTTGTCCTCCTACGCCGTCTTTTTGGCGGCTTGCTCTTCTCTTGTAATCAGGCCGTTGATAAACACGAAATCACCGATCTTGATGTCGTGATCTGCGACCTCGCGCTTCAATGCCCCTTGTTTCACGTCTTCCCAGTTTTTCCCAATTTTCCCAACACGGCTCTTGGCAATATCGATCATACGCTGCACTGCTGGCTCTGCTGATTGATGCCCGTTGCTTGCTGGAATATCGGTAACAGGTAGTTGCAGTCTCTCAGGTGCAGGCTCACCGCTTAACCAGACTTTAAGGATATCAGCAATCTTGCCATCAGGCTTGGAGATGACCGCGCCAGATAACACTGGACATCTGGACTTCTGCACGATCAATGTATTGTCGATGTCAAGATCACAGAACACATCAAACTCATATTCAAAGCCGTCACGTTGTATGGGAGCCGTGCCAACTTTGCGCGGGGCCATCTTGCCATTACTTCCCATCTCTACCACGTACTCTGCTTTGCTTCGCATCGTGACGATGATATGCATAGACGAACGGGTGATAGCATCGATGAGCCGGTTTTGTATAGGCGTTGCCTCTCCCCAGGCATTGAAGCTATTCTTGCTTTGCGAACGCTTGGTGATAGCCTCTACAATCTCTAAGAGACCCCCTGTGCCATTCCAGGCATGGGATAGGCTATCAATCACCAGCACTGCGTATCCCGCCTTTTCTGCGTCATGGATGCCTTGCACAAACTTGTCAGGATGAAACGTATCTAGTTCCATGACATCGAACTGAAAGAGGTCTGCGTATTTGCTGGCAGATCCGCGCTCGGTGTCGATCAGGGCTATCTCTTGCCCGTCTGCCAGGGACGAGGCCAGTGTCAGGGCTGTATAGGTTTTGCCGCTACCGGCTGGCCCTGCTAATGCTAATCGTAGTTTTGCCGCATGTTTTATGGCTTTCTGAAAACTCATCTCAATTTCCTTTCTCACGAACAAAAGCACGATCTCACGAATGAAACCGTGCCACTGGCTACTTGCTCCTGGCTGGCAAACTCAGCACCGGCTTGACGATGAGATGCGCGTACCGATTGCGCTGCAACTCTGCCAATAACGCCTGGATTGCCTGCTTGAACTGCTCATTGTTCATGAATGTCTCCTTCTTTTTAGTGTCCCCACTATCGGGGCGTTTACCAACTTCCCAGAGGCGGGAAATTGGCAACCGTCCAGATGTCAGGCTTGCTTCTCTTCGCCCAGGACTCGCGCGTATTCCCGTGCTTCCTCATACGCACGAAACGAGCCGAAGATAATGCCATCAACGATGACATGAAACATGCTGCCGAAAAACTCAATCGTACTTTCCATTAGAGACACCTCCAGCAGATAACCGCTTTTGTCTCACGCCCGCAGCAGCAGCAACTCCCGCGTAGCTCGTCTTCGATGTGTGGCGTTACGTCGCTCACCTGGCAATTGTAAAGCCTCATGTGAGAGCAGGGCTTGCTGTGCTGGTGCTGGCGATACTTGCAGGTGCAGCCCCGCGCTACGCCTTGATAGATATAAAGTTGATATTCCTGACCTGAATGCTCGCTGGTGATTGCTACTTGACTAATCATTCGACTTCCTCCAATTTTTGTTTTCGTTCTATATAGGAAGTATAGCACATCGTCAACGTTTTGTCAACACATTTACAGCCAATTTTCACCAGCTTGATAAAACTCGTTGAAAATTCATTGACTAGAGGTTGTCAATATGTTATGCTTGCTCTATACCAAAAAGGAGGCGCATATGTTCAAGGTGTTTCCAGTGGAGAAAGGATTTCAGATATTCTGGTGTCCATCCGCACCCATGCATTATGCCGATAAGATACCGCATGACGAGAGGGTCTATAAGTACCGTCAAGCGGCTTATAGGCGTAAGAAGCAATTGCAAGAGGCACTAGAGAAGACTGATAAGAGGAAAGCTATCAAGAAAGAGGCGGCGTAGCCCCCTGGCGCAGGATTAGCTTGCTCCAACAATCATGCCTGCGCCAAATGCTACACGGTGTTATTATAGCATATGGATACATTTCGTAGAAAGGTTTTTATCATGTCACGACGAAACATAGTATTCGCACTTGCAATCATCATCATCGCCCTTGTAGCCTGTGGTGAGAGTGCAACGTCAACAAACACAAGTACAAGCACGCCTGTAACACAGGCAGCGCAACCTACATCTGCACCCACGCATGCATTGAAGTGGACGACTACGCATACATTTAGCGGGAATGGAACGAAGAAGACTGCTGTCTTCAGCGTACCTGATGACTGGAAGATACTCTACAGTTGCACCTATCAGAACATTGGCGGCATTACTGCTGATGGTGTGCTCGTGGTTACTGTCTATGCATCCGACAATTCACTACTTGACTTAGCAGTCAACGCTACATGTAAGACTAGTGTAGCAAAGACGACAGGTGAAACAGAAGAGCATCAGAGCGGCCAGGTGTATCTCAGCGTTGACGGTATAGGCGATTGGTCAATCCAGGTACAGGAGATGAAGTAGTAACACAAAAGCTGCCATTTCTGACAGCTCTGTGCTCTTACTTGCTGAACAATGATGCGTTACAATTGTAGCATACTGGGAAGCACGAAGCAACGGTATACTTATAAGACGTGCGAGAGTGCGAGGAATAAAAATATGGAACTTACAAATTATTGGTCATTGCCAATCAAAGAGCAGGACGACATACGCACAAGTAACCCTGTAACAATGTGCGTCATATGTGGCGAGCCTGAAGTCAGGCTTCTTTCGTGCGACGCATGTGGTGAGTCAATGTGCTTTAGCTGCACTGTACCCTGTGGTGTGATATGGACATCAACAGGGCCATCGGATGAAGATGATACAGTATTGCTCTGTAAGAATTGCGGAACATTTTAATTACAAATTCTTAAAACGTTCCTGCAACAGTTTCGCGCCTGGGTCACTCGCGCCGGTGATCGATTTGAGGTACAACGTCGTGGTGCCGAGGCTGGTATGGTCGAGCACTTCTTGTATGGCTACAGGATCGGAGCCTAGTTCGTAGCGTTGTCGGGCTGAAGAATGTCTTAGAGTGTGCAGGCTATAGCGCGAGTCCAGACCAGCTTTGGCAGCATAGAACTTGAAGAGCGCATTGATGTAATCGCCAGTGATTTGCTGCTCCGGTTGATCTGGCCGTGTGGAGGCGAAGACAGGGCTATCAGGCTTGAGAGCATCCAGGCGTCCAGAGTCGCGCCAATAGCGTACAATGGAGTCGTACGCCAGTTGGGGCAGTTCAGCGAGTGCCACAATACGAGACCGACCCTTAGCGCGATACGAAAACACATGGCCTGCTCGTCGCGTGCCATCCTTGTCGATGAGCATGGCTTGCTGGATATCGCCAACGGTGAGGCGTGCAATCTCTGAGCGGCGTTTGGCTGTGTGAAAGTAGGTCAAAAAGATAGCGTGATCTCGCACGCCTTTCACGTCGCTGGTATCGATAGCTGCAAAGAAGCGTTCTATTTCGTCTGCTGTAAGTGCGCGTGGCGACGAGGCAGTTTTTAAGTATTTAAGGCCATAGGTCGGAGGCTTCGTGGTGAGTAGTGGCGAGCCGTTCGTCAAATAGGTTGAGGCGAATTTGTAAAAGCTGCTCAAACACATCAGTCTCTGGTTTTTCGTCGCTGGCTGTACCAGCTGGCCCTTGTGGTAGTTGCTCCCTGACGGGGCATCAAGGAATGTGCGCACGTCAGATTGTGTGTACTCATCAGGGTTGTACTCATCGCTGAAGAAGCGGTTGAGGATGTAGGCATAGGTGGCGCGGCTGCGAACGCTGCCACTGTGATCTTCGACTGCGGATAGGAAATCTGAGATGGCCTGAGTCCAATGTGCGTCCATGTAACCACCAGGGATAGGGAAGCCAGGTACAAGGACGCCTACGGGGAGAGTATTAGTAGTATAACATCTAGAATGGATAGAATATGAGAGAATTAAAGTTCAGGGCATGGCATAAGGCAAATAAGCAAATATTGCCTGTTTGCGATATTAGCTTTGGTGACGATGGTAGTGCGCTGACGATTATATTCCAGACCGCACCGAAAGAAAAATATTATCGAGGTCTAGTAAATGGCGAAAACGGCATACTCATGCAATTTACTGGCCTGCATGACCGCTCAGACAAAGAGATCTATGAGGGTGATATTGTAATGTGGAATATCTATCCAGAGGATAAAGATACTATAACCGTCATTGATGTGGTTGAGTTCAGTCGAGGGCTGTTCGCCACAAAAGCAAGGCATCAAATACTGGCAACAATAGAGCCGTATCGCAAACTTGAAGTCATCGGCAATATCTACGAAAACCCTGAGTTACTTGACACATCGCACTGAGTATTAAGATTTCGTGACATCGGCAATTCTACCGATATACCCCTTGACAATCCATGAAATACTATGCTACTATCCTTGCATAGTCCATCGTAGTCTATCGTTTCAGTAGAGGAATACAATGATTGTGGTAGCGAAAATCAAACTGGCGGATGCCAGAGCAGAACTGCGGATGTCTCAACAAGCACTGGCAGCTCTCGCCAGTCTTTCCAAGCAGGTGATTGTGAACGCGGAGAAAGGACTAGCAATCCAGCGCATTAGCGCACACGCTATACTCAGGCCGCTCAATCATGCACGCCAGATCAACGGGATGCCGCCACTTTCCATTACTGATATCGATTGGAAAATTTACGGGGAATAAGAAAATAGCTAGGACGTTCAAGTTTGCTGCCGAAACGTCCTAGCCAGTTCAAGGCCCAAATGCGCTTTGATGCTAGTATAGCATACTGGTATCAAGTCGCAAGGGCTGTTCAACATCCAAGGAGGATGTCTATATGGATATACTACATTACAGTAGCGTGACACACGATGAAGTCACGCACCCTCAGTCTACCACAATGAACGCTAGAACGCTTGAAACTTGCGAAGCCAAAGAGAACGGGATACCGTGCTGGCGTCATGCAGATGTTCCCTATCTAACCTCAGAGGACATCACGCGCCAGCTTTGCAAGATTTGCTTCGACAAAGTGTTTGACGATGCTATACATATCCGCTATCTGCGCCTGCTCCAAATGTTGCGCGATCGTGACAGTGAAGAGGGAGGTAGAGTAGCTTGAAACTTAAAATCATTTACCTGACAATCCACTACGCCTGCGGGCATGATGCGGCTCGTCCGATACGCACATACATCCGCAAACGGTCTGAATACACACAGAATGAACTGTACTCGAACCTCAATTGTCCCAGGATATGCAACGACCTTACGGTACATGCCGATCAAAGGCACTCGGAAAAATATGGTGCAAAGCTATGAGCTACAAGACCTCCAACGATGAACTGACCACACGAGAAAAGCAAATCCTCGCCTTGTATATCCAAGTACGCAAGCGCGGCAAAGCTGATTTGGAGCGCATAGCAGGGATACTCGGAATGAAGCCTAACTACCTACGCCACATTTTAGACGATATCCAATTTACGAGAGACCTGAAAGACCGCAAAGCATTGCAAAAATGGGCACTGGCAAATGGCTATGATCAAGTGAAAGTGGAGGTGCAAGAATGAGGGACAATATACACAAGCTCATCGATATCCTGGCTCACAGCGAGGACGCGCTCAATCTGGCACAATTCCAACGCCAAAGCGAGATCGACACAAAGGAACTGACCGAGGCACTTGATATGCTGGTACAAATCCACATTTTTCAAAGCGATGTATCCTATCATGCTTCAGATATAGGCGAGGTGGTCTACTTCTTCGCAGACAACGAGGAGGCCCAAAGAGCCTACAAAATAGCAAGAGGTGGAGCATGAGAAGTAGTATTTTCCAATACGAAGACCACATTGCCGATACGCAGCCATTCGACTTCACGCAGCTTCCTACGCAACGCTACGAGGCGATCACGATGAGGATGTTAGCCACAGTGCCACCGCCTGACACCACGATCACCGGCTACCCTAATCGTGTTGCTTGTCGTATCGCTGCACTGCATCACGAGTTACCGGAGGACTACATAGCGCGACTCATCCTGAGAGACCAGGAAGAGATGAAAGAATTGGCAGGGTTGGAATGAAGAACAGTTCCCTGGCGCAAGCCAGCTACAGATAGACAGGTAGAAGATATGAGTAATGACGCTATCCCAGGTTGCATTGTCCATAAGGACAGTCGCAACATCCAGACACGCCTTGATTATATGCTACTGTTTCGCAATGAGACAAAGGCAAAGATTATTCGCATTATGGAAACTTGGACAGATCAGAAACGTGCAGAATGGTTCAAGCTCCAAAAGGACAACAAAGAATCCCATGCAGAGGAGCCACCAGAAGAGGCTTTATGGGTTACGATGGCCTATGAAGAGTTTAGCATCTATGCATATGGCACGACGAACCATGATACCATCAAGAAGAATGTAGATGAGCTTGTAACGCATGAATATATGCAACGTCGCCCTCATCCAACACCAGGATTAGCGCCGCAATATTTACTTGATACGAAGATCCTGCAAGAAGTCTTAAATGACCAGGACATCCCCTCTTTATTTGAGGACATAGGAAAAATCAGACCCCCTAGGAAAAATCATACCCCCCCTGAAAAATACCCCCAGGGCAGGGGTATAAATACCCCCAGGGCAGGGGGAAATTTACCCCCAGGGACGGGGGATTTTTCCTACCCTTCTAATAATACTACTAAGAATTACAGAGAATCTACTAAGAATAAGGATACGATTGTTGCGACTTCTGTGGAAGATCGCAACGCGCTCGCGCCTATCACTCATCTACAAAAATGGAAAGAGGAAAGCGGGAAGCATCCAGCAGTCAAGCCTTACGATATTCTGGCAAGCAATCCGATTATTCACACGCACAACCCCTATCATGGTCTTGACCCCTATCCTTTTGGCTATCGGTCGGATTTGCCTGATGCTGACCCGATCAATCAAGAGGCATGGGAAAAAGCACTTCAAGCCGTCAAGCCTCCTATTGATACAGCATCTCATATAGCCACTAGCGGCTATGAGAAAGGACAAGATGGAAGTTTTACAGGCAATCGGGATGATCCTCTGGCTCATCGAAACGCTGTTCATAGTAATTCTCACGCTGCTTTTCCTGGTAGCGGTGGTGAGGAGATAGACGATGATACGCCGACGGTGAAAGTGGCAGCCGTCAAGATTGGAGGAACAAACAATGGATACTCTCACAACGATACTTCTCACGATTATAGCAACATGCTCGGTTATCAGCATGGTAAGGCTCACACAAATCAAGGTCATTCTGGATTATCGACTCAAGAATTGGAGGGTATAGCTTCTGTGCAAACGCCTGGCACTGATGCCCCTCTGCCTGCTAAACCCCAGCTTAGCAGTGCATCTATCAGCGCCCAGGCTACTGTCCCTCGCGGGCAGCCGGTGCGACCTGAGCGTGTCATTTCTGGCACGCCAGGAGAACCGGGGATCATTCCGAAACGACCTCGCGACAAGAAGCCTGTCACGATGCCTGAACCAAAGAGCGATACAAAAGAGATTCAGGGGCGCATCGACGAGCACAGAGGGTACAAGCTTGAAGAGAAAGGCCAGATCATCCAAGAACGTATAGCCGTCAAGACATGGTGCAATCTGCACGAAATCGGCGACTACGATCAAACAATGCGCTACTTGACCACGATAGACCCATACTGGCGCAAAGATGACAACAAATACAGGATCGGCGGCGTGACGCTGCTCAAAGAAACGCCCAAAGCCTTAGCAGCATTGAAGCGACCAGAAAGCAACATCGGCGTCAATGGATTAGACCTCAGCATCTACGGGCCGCAGGCATGGCTCAACAGGGAGGCGATGTGAACGATAACATTACTACTCTCAGAGTAAAACAGCAACTACGCAACCAGGATACGCCGCCGCAAGGCATGACAAAGCTGTTTACTGGCATCCCTATTCACGAATGGATGTTCGGCAATCCAGCCCATCAGCATTTAGTGAGTCGAGACAATCCAGCGTCGTTGACCTACGTTTGCCAGGTGTGCGGCCTGATTGAGCCGAAACGTAAGCCGAATGGATGGCTACGCCGTCGTTGTGCCTGTGAGATCGCGCTCTACGAGCAAGAGAGTCATGCAGCGTTCAAGGCTCAGAACCAGGCATTCATGGACGCTCAGAAAAGCGGCAAAACCTATACATGGCTTGGTGACGATGAGAGCGGCTTGGAAGTCAAAACCTTTGACAACTTCAATGCCAAGTACCAGGCAAAAGCCTTTGCCGAGTGCCAATCCTGGGTCGGGCGCTTTCTTCAGGCCCGCCAGTTTAACGATACATTTAGTCTAAATATCGTACTCATGGGTAGCTATGGCACGGGCAAGACGCACCTCGGCGCGGCTATTCTCAACGCGCTACGGGCGCAATGCATCCCATGCCTATTCGCGACGGTACAAGGCTTTTTCAATGCACTCTACAGCAAGAGCTTTGAGGAAAAACTACACCTCAACGAACAGGCCAGCGTGACACCTCTGCTTGTGCTCGACGAACTGGACAAGCTCTACATCAAGCAGGCCAGTGAATTTGAAGTGCCTGGCAAATACCAGAAAGCTATGCTCGCTGAACTGCTGGACAAGAGATACAAGCGGAGATTGCCGACCATTATCACGACCAACGAACAAAAAGACCTCGGCATGTGGTTAGACGGCGCGACGATTAGCAGGCTGCAAGAGCGCATCACGGCACTCTCCATGAACGGCGTTGATTATCGATCACGAGGGAGCAAGTAACATGGGAATATCAGACGCATATCTAGCCAATGGCGACTATCCATCTGACTGGAAAGAAGTAGCAAAGGCTGTGAAAGAACGTGCGACTTGGCAATGCGAATGGATCGACGCCAAAGGCATACGCTGCACTCGTAAGCAAGGAGATCCGCTTCCTGACAATAAAGCAGGGTGGAAAGTCGTGCTTTCGGTGGCGCATCTCAATCATGTAGCGAGCGATTGCCGAATGGACAATCTAAAAGCCATGTGCAGCATGCATCATCTTCGCTATGATGCTTTGATGCACGCGCAACACGCGCAACAAACGCGACATCGTAAGTTGCAAGAGTCGGCGCTGAGTGCAGGCCAATTATCCTGGATGGAGACAGGTGAAAGTGAGGCGTAGCATGATAATCACTTGGTCTTACGGCGGAGGCACGCAATCAATAGCAATTGCCATCCTGATTGCACAAGGCAAACTTCCAAAGCCTGATATCATCGTGTTTGCCGATACTGGTATGGAAGCCAGCGAGACATTTGAATACACAAAAAAGTATGTATCTCCCTTGCTGGCTACGCTTGGCCTAGAAATAGAGGTTGTAGGTCAAGAGTGGGCAAAGGTCGGCATGTATAGCCGTAAAGGAGAATTATTGCCACCTGTCTTTACTGAGCATGGGAAACTCTCAACGTTTTGCAGCAAAGAATGGAAAGCGCGTGTTATCCATCGCTATCTGCGGCATATTGGCGTTGAGCAGTGCGTTACCTGGCTCGGTATGAGCACCGATGAAGTGGAGCGCCTAAAACCTAGTGATGTGAAATGGCAAACGATTGAATGGCCTCTTTGCTTTCTTGTGCCAATGAACCGCGCCGAATGCCGTCAACTTATTCTCAATTATGGCTGGCCTGATCCTCCTAAATCTTCCTGTTGGATGTATCCTCATCGGAGGAACGATCAATGGCAACGCTTAAAAATGTACTATCCTGGCGATTTTGCACGTGCTGTTGAGATTGATAAGGCGATACGAGCAGAGGATACAAAAGGCGGCGTTTGGTTGCATAAAGATCGAAAGCCGCTTGACGAGATAGATTTTACGAAGCCTGACCAGCCAGAGCTATTCGGCTGTGATACTGGCTATTGCATGGTGTAGGCATGAAAGTGAGGCGTTCTATGTTCAACTTTCTCCTGGTGGCGCTTTTCAATTACTACTTCGCGCTTGTCCTGGCTCTTCTCGCTGGCTTCCTCTTTGGCGTGAGTTGGCATGCTCTGCGCCGTCTTGAGCGGGAGACCAGGGAGATGCACAAAGCACGCACAGCACATCCAGATATCCACGATACGGTGGATATGATCGTGGAGTCATTGGAATTTTGAGCATGACGCCATCGTAACGCTGTAGGATGCGATTCTATGCCATTGTGTTTCAAGATGTAACGTGGTAGGTCAAATGAGTTTTAGACCATTTCCCGTGGGGGATATGCCCCTTACAATCGATTATAGAAAGGACTTTAGGATGGCAAGTATGGACATTCACCTTGATGGTGATGGTGTTTGGAGTGATCTGTTAGAGAAAAAACCTGAAGATGTCATTCATACGACTGAGCATATGGCAATAGCTGCCCTATCAGCAGGAATGACATCAGGTCGACCATCTATAGCAATTCGTATCAATTTGCCAGATGGGAAAGTGGTCGTTGCCGAAACAAGTATGCGCCTGTTTCTCAATGCTGCTGATGCGTTCAGGGCGCGATATAGAAAGGATATTGTATGAACACTACAACAACCTGGATAGTTCTCTGGACAATCTTTTACCTGGGCGTGTTTGCCGTAGCTCTCAGGCTTGTGGGCTACACCATTGAAAGCATTATTAAAATGTACTTTGGCGCGAAGATGGCGGCTGATCTTGGCGCACAGCAATTAGCGAATCAGGAACTAACTGCTAAAGTGCTTACGAAGTTAAACCTCGCAGGAAAGGACTAAGGCATGAGCGAACAAAAGGAAAAACGCTTTGACGATTTGCAACCAGGCGATTTAGTGTCAATCTCAATAGTGGGCAGAATTGAGAAAGTTTCTAAAAGTGGCTACATTGTTTCTGCTCATGGCGCCGAGATACCGATACTCAAATCATCCGTAAAGGAAGTCTTCAAGCCGGAAGAGCAACAAGTAAAGACACAGTAGCGCATCAAAAAAGAGAGTCGCCTGTCTCTCATCTACTCACAGGCTCATCTCTTGCTTGTAGAACGAGCAAGATAGAAAAGAAAGGACTCTCGGATTATGAAGTTGTTTCACAATGGTAACGTAGGCAGGGTGCTGGCAATTAGCTTTGCTATCTTCATTCATGCCTGGTTTGCTGCAGGTGCCTATTACTTCGGCAGGTTCATCGGTAGCTATATCTTTAGTGACATTCCAAACGGGGCCGACCTCGCCGGTATAGGACTCGCTATTATGGTGTTCGGCGGCGCAATGTTTGGCTTTATCTACCTGGAATACGCGCGTGAGGATGTAGAGAATTATGCGTCAAGCAGGAATGACGGCGGCGAGTCGTTCAAGCACTCACTCGTCATTCTCCAAATATCGATCATCGGCATGGAAGCATCGTCTCTGATCTATCGTTGCTATACTATCCCCGATCCGCTCAAGCGGTTTGTTGTGGCTCTACTCGGTACAATGGCGCTTATCATTGCCTGGGCGCTCGGTAAGATCGTTCACGCGATGGCAAACCGTCCGCTTGACCTTGCCTATAATCGTGCAAGAGACAAGGCAGGGCGGAAAGTCGTTGACGATGGCATGAAGCACATTGACGATATGAGCACAGAGCAGTTACGGCGCTTCTACAATGGCGACGCTTCCACTATCGACGAGGTACGCGATGCTACCGATGGCGAACGCATAGAGGAAGAGCGCAAAAGCAAGGCGCGTGAAGATGCGGTACACAAGAACAAAGAACAAGGCCAGGGCTTTATTAAGCAAATGCTGTCGATGCCTGGGAAGAAGCAAGCGAACGACGATTCCATTGATAACATCTCGCCCAATGGCAAGACACCAAATTTCCGATAAGCTCAGACGAAGAAATAGGCGGCTCGCCTGAGCGTAACACGGAACCTATCAAGGTACCACCCATACCGCCCTATGTAGTACCTGAACAACCGAAAAGTACGAATGTTCCAATCGCGCAACCTGAGCGCGTCGTGATCATCCATCATGAGCCGGTGATCGTGCAGGAAACGCGCACGATTTCGGAACCACCTTCGAAGATTTTAACGCCTGTTAAGGAAAAAGAATTAACGCCCGTTAAACAAAAAGCACCTGAAAAAATTGATGGGAATTTAACGGAACCGAGCGCAAACGATAAAAAAACGTTAATTTTTTCGCCAACGCCCACGGCAAAAAAACTGCCCAAAAAGATGCAGTTCAAAGGTCGAAAGGGGAGACAACGAACAGAGGCAGAAGTAACAGATTTGTTAACTCTAGTCCAAGCTAGAAATGGAGCATGGCCCAATGACAACTACGTCTCAGAACAAATGCGACGATACTACAGACGGGAATATCCAGAATACTTCCGCAAAGGTCGCAAAAAAGGGAACACCGGTAAAGTATCGGCTGTTAGACCTGCACCGTTTGACCTTTCAACTCGAAGGACTGGAACAAACGTTTGACGCTGAAACTTGTACGCCTGAAGAGTTCAACGCTTTTGCTGAGGCGGTCGCAGAAGACTTTGAAAATGTCGATAGAGAAGTATGGCCGCTCGAAGTCAGGCGCGATTTGATTAACGAGTTGTGGGACTTTTGTTTAACGGAAGACTTTGATTTTCCATTAACGGAAGTTGCCGATGAAGCCGCATCAGAGGCGGTTTGAGGTTGACTCATGTGGTATAATGGAAGTACAAAAATTGTTGTGCTAGGCGGTGCTTGTGACACCCCTAGCCGGATACACCTAAATAGGAGGTCTATCATGGACACTGTACCACCTCATGCCCTCGACGACAATCCCTACACCGTTTATGCGCTCATTGACCCACGAGACTACACCACGCGCTATATCGGCATTACCGATGATGTGTACGCTCGTTTTGCTCAGCATCTCCGATGTGATAGTGAAAATCCAGAAAAGGACGGCTGGATCTCAGAATTGAAAGCTGAGAATGCCATGCTGATTATGAAGACACTAGAAACAGTGCAAGGTGTTGAGCATGCCAGGGAACGTGAAAAACACTGGATACATCATTATCGTTTCCTCGGTGTCCATTTGTATAACTTAGTGGTGCCAACAATTCGCATAGCCTCTACATCTCGGACGAGACAGCCTAAGCTATTCAATGCCCACAATTCAGGACGTAAGCGCAATTATGAGATGGTAAAGGAGCTTGTCCTTTATCGCTATCAGCATGGTACATGGCCTGAAGACGTTTCTGCTGATATGCGTAGGAAGTATGAATTAAGTTACTTCACAAAGCCGAGTAGCGAAGGACGAAAAAAAGCACCGAAAATGTACGAGGAACGCGCCAGATCATATGCGCGTGGCTGTAAGTGGATTAAAGAGTTTAATAAACCCGCCTCAGAAGAGGAAGGAGCATAAATCATGGATCAACTCGTATTGCTTGCACAGCAATTCGGTGCAGCATTTTCACACCTGACGCACTGGGATATCACCTCTATCATCATTGGCATGGTGGCTGCATCGCTGTTTGAAATTCCGATCATTAAAAACCTGAAAAGACATTAAGGAGGTTTTATGCTCATAGATAAAATCTACATTGTCGCCGATGACGTGCGCGTGTACGACGTTGACGGCAGCTACATCGAACTCTGCGTCGATGACGCGCTTGATTTCAAGGATTGGGTGCTCCAATGGAAAGAGCGTCTCCTTGAGATCAAGCGCCGGCAAAACAAAGCGAAAAAGGAGGAAACTGTAGAATGAAACTCATAAAAACATCTGACTGGACATTTATCACGAAAGAACTGGCGCGACTTGCCAAACTGGAAAAAGACCTGGAAGCGCAAAAAAAGATCACGCGGCAAGCCACGATAGACTCTCAGGCGTTGTACGACACTCGCCTGGAAGAGTATAGCGGCTTGCTCACAAGATACCGCAAGTTGCAAGAAGATCACACGGCACTCCTGGGCGAATACGGCATGCTGGTTCAGGACTTGGAGAAAGCGAAAAGCGCGACGATACCAGCCAGGCCGAAACCACCGGTGCGCACAAAGAAAGGACATGTCAATGAGGACATGGAAACGTTTAAAGCGTGAGCTCTCCTGGTATCGTTTGAAGCGACGTTTTCGCCTGCTGCTGAACAATCGTGAATTGAAAGCCATGTTTCGCCTTGGCGAACTATCAGGCATGAAGAAGGTGCGAATACAGGCCATGCGCCCTCTCTTCATGCCTGTCCCACTCACTCCGCAAAACGACGGCACGTTCGTCTTCATCGATGAGGCAGGCAAGAAGAACGCGCAAGCACAGATCAGCACGTATGAGCCGCCTGAGAAAACGACTCCTGCACCTATTCCGAGTATAAGACCAGGTATCCGCGCCAGGGCTGCATACCATTCATTGCAAGAGCAGCAATCCGGCAAGTACATGGCCTACCATACCGAGATGGTGCAAAAGAAATTCACCACGCGCAAACTTGACCCTGAAACAACAACGCAGCCGATCGTGAAGCCCTGAGTATCTCCCCCACTCAGGGTATCTTTGTACGAGTTTTTGCGAGATTTCTAAAATTGCTCCAAATTGGTCTAAAACCCCTTGACAGATATCTTGTGATATCTTATACTAACCACATGTCTATGAAGTGCGCAATAGTCAACTACCTATCCCCTGAAGGGGAAAGGCTTGCGGCTAGTCCCCAGGCGGGAACTGCTGCGATAGGCCGGTTGAACATCTGGGAGCTACCCATACAACATAGGGAGTTTAGCGGCCCACACAGAAAGGAGACACAAGCTCTACATGTCAGCCCAATTACTCGAACTTTTACCGATCTGTGCATGTGGTCTCGTCAAAAACGCTCGGTCCCCGTCACGGGGAGCGGCGGCTACAGGCATCCTACTCCGTGTAGGCACCATTGCGGCTTGTACGAGATGCACCTAGAAGACTATTCTAGCACACGAGTCGAAAAGCGGAAAGGGGGGAAGTACGCGAGGCCGTGCGCCTTTCTTTCCTCTCCTAGCCTGAAGGCATAGGAGTACCCAGAAAGGAGTTTTTTATGGAAATCTTAATCAGAGACATTTCAAAAGAGGATGCCGACGCCTTAGAGATCAAGGCAAAGGCAGCAGGGGCCGACAATCGTGGCGCGTGGCTCGCAGAGCAGCTTCACAACATGGCTGCTATCCCTGAGCGCTATGCCTTTCGCGTGCATGGTCAGGTCGGCAAAGGCGCAATACGGCGCTATAGCGATCACGTTAACGGTACAAGTTCAACATTCAGCAATTTCAATCAGGATGAGGCCGACGCGATGGAACGCGCGTCTAACTTCGTTCGGCGCAATGCTCCTGGCGATAAGGAGCGAGCATACGAATTGCTGTCCTCGCAATTTGGCGAGGATGAAGTATTCGAGATGCCAGTATAAAAAAGTAGTCTCGACGCCTCATCGTGTCGAGCAGCCCTCAGAGCGAGGACAGAAAGAAGGAGACAATGAAAATCACAACTTTGAGAGAACTCGAAATCACCCTAGCAGCTTTGCCAGACGGCACAACCTGTAATATCCTGGCCTCTGATCTTGAGGCAGGAAACTTTGAAACGGCACACTTCGAGAGTAAATCAGGCGGCATCTTTGATATTGTCTATAGCGGCCCAGTTGCCGAAGGCTATATCAGTCCCTTTGATATGCAGCGTATTGAAGAGGACATCCCAGTATAGCCCCTCCATCAATCCAGACGCTGGTACTTGCTACAGTACCAGCGTTTCTCGTGTTTCATTAGGTTCGACCCGTATGAGGGTACTGCAAGAGGACAACAGGCGAATGTTCTGCCGGCAAGCCATTCTCAGCGAGGTCTTCATATCCAACGTGGACGGTCTGGCCGCACGTTTGGCACTCATAAGAATTGTATGTCACGCCTTCTACAGCAGGAAGCTGTAGAAGTTCGCCAGTGCAATTCGCTGGAGTTGCTACAAGAGCTTCTGGCAAAGCAGGAGCTTCTTTTACGGTTTCATAGTCTTCGTTTTCTTCTACCATGATCTATTTTCCTCCTTTCTTTTATTCTCCCCAAAAGAGATGACACAAGAAATCGTCAAACTTCTTTGCACACCAATTCATACCAACAAGCCAGAAGAGAAAGAGATGCGCACCAAGAAACATCACCACTGGAAGAATAACAAATCCACCAACAATGACTGCAAGTACTTCTAAGACCTCTTTCGTGATATTCCTCCTTATTCTTCTTCATCGGGTGGTTCATTCACTGAATGCCATCGGATATCGTTGGGGTCTCCGGCCATGACACCGACCCATGTTTGCCCGCAAGATTGACACCCTCGCAATGCATTATGGTTCTGGTTGAGCAGAAAAGTAAAGGGGCCATGAATGTGTACTGGCCTCAATGCTTGCATATCTTCCCATCCGCGTCGTTCTTGCTCTTCCATTGAGGCAATCTTTTCTATTATCTCCAGTGGCAAAAACTGTGTGTCATTGCTCATCGCATCTCAAAACTTTCTACAGGCAGTTCCACATCGCCTATTTTCAGGATGGCATTACTATAGACAGACTTTACATGGGCTTTAGCAACCTCGACAGGGCTTATGCCATAAAGAGGCTCATCTAACTCAGCCAGGCATATAGCGCAGAGCCATTTATCATCAATAATGGTGAGAGGTTGAGCAGGGAAAACTATGCCACTCTCACCTACATATTCAGGACGATGAGGTTTTCCACATTTTGTACAGTTCATGGCGTCCCTCCTGGTTTCTTTGGATACGGCTTATAGAGCTTGCGATCTAGCACTCGCATATGAAAAATGTGACCCGCGCCGATCAATAGTATAGCAGAGATTTGTCCGAATGCAATATAGATAAGAGCTTCGATCATATGTCTCCCTTCTACTGTGGTGGAACGGGAACGACGGAAGTGTCGCCGAAATGCCTGCTCACTGGTGGGTATTGCATGACAGGGGATACATAGGTGGTTGACGGCTGCTGAGCAGGAGCTGATAGAGTGACCATGCCACTATTCGTAGGTGAATACATCGGATTCATCGGAGGCGCAAATTGAGCCTGAGCCTGGTAAGGTGGCTGTGGGACGGGCGTTGTAAATTGTGGAGCAGGTGTATCCGCCGGTTGTTCTCCTGGCCAAGGCACAAACTTTTTCACTTCCATGAGTGCCACATCAGCCGCTTGTCCTGCCAGAGATGCGACAGAAAGCGGCAAATCCGATTGCGCGGCCAGATACTTTTTGAATGCTAGAAGCAACGCGAGTAGAGCAGCTCCGCCTGCTGAACGTGCGATGAAGACATAATCCGCACTGCCTGACATGAGCAATTGATAGGCGATGGCACTCCCTGCTAGAAGAGCCGTAATGAGCCAGCCCTCGATGAGCTTCATAAGCGCCCGTTCACCCGGGGAAAGGTTCAGTCCTTTGAATGATCGTGCGAAAACTTGAAACATGAGATATCCTCCTAAAATGCTTGTGTAGCTAATTGCCCGATCTCACTGGCAAAGGAGGTCGTCTTGATCTCGATAGCCTGCAATCGGGTCTGTACGATTTTCGGGTCAAGTCCTGCCTGGGCTTCCAATTCAGCAATTTTGGGATCCTGCCCATACCCGCTATAAATGTGTGCAAGATAGACTCTGGCATCTGTTGCCCCTGGCCTCTGATCAAATTCATGGCCTGGATCGAAGAACGCGACAACATCTTCGAAGTGCTGCTTCACCGCGCCATGCTTACTTCCTGGCAGTGGTATCTCGTTACTCACAGGAAGTCCCCACCAGGTGAGGCCACACAAGGCGTTATTGCCAAATCCTTGGTAGGTTGCCAGGATTTCGCCGTGAATGTTTTTGCCGGTCTGCTTGCATTTCCAGCCGCCAGCAGGGTCAGGTTCAAAGAAGTTTGAGACGCCAGGTGTGTTGATGTCGATCATCGTTTTCTCCACAATCCAGATTTCATTGTCCAACAAAAGCTGTAGCCATTCAGCATCACTTTTCGTGGTAGGTTTTCCAGGCCAGGGATCGAGTGCAGTCAGGTATCCTGGACTACCTGCGAACATACAAAGGACATGCGTCCAGCCATACGAGGAAGGAACATAGATATCAGGAACGGTCACAATGCAAGGATGGTACTGAGCAAGTTGCTCGTGAATATGCTGAACAAGCAACCCAGGCGTGCCATTGAATGGATAGAGATTGATACCCAGACTTTTGCAAAACTCTACATAATTCCCGGCAGCCGTTCCATTGTTTTCCCAGGTTTCTCCATACGCCTTGTCCTTGAAGTTGTCAGGATTGAAAATGCTGTTTTCAGGCTGATTGAGCAGGTATCTGCAAGCTGCATCAATACTAGCGGCGACGCAATCATACTGCGCATTTTCACTGGGTCTTCCGTCGCCTGTTACCGTGGTCAATTGAGATACGAAAGGAAATCCGTTTAATGTGCTCAATTTTTCCTCCTTTCTTTCTTATTTTGTCGTGTAACCAGGATACACAGTAGCACGCTATAGCCAATCATACAGATGGCAAAGGTGAGGATGATCTCGCCATCCTTCGCCCAGAGCAGGAAAGCTGTCAAGCTGAAAAGGATGTACATTACCAGCCCATACATGGCATACTTTCTTTCTGGCCTGAACCTGCAGAGCGCCCAAAGATTGAACACGAAAAGTTTGAGTCGAATTGGCATCATGGCAAAAACTCCAGTATTTTCGGCATTAATGTAAGCGGCTTGCCGTCCGCATTTACATTAGCTTTGACTCGTATAAAATACAAGCCTGCTGTAGCCACGTCTCCTGCTTGCCAGGGATATTGAGCTATTCCTGCTGTGGCAGGCGCATTAATTGCCCATGTACCCGCGCAATTGATAGTAGTTCCACCTTCGACAGGAACAAGTTTCATAGAAAAATCGGAAGGGGCAAGACTTGTCAAATCATAGACTCCGCCGAGTCCATCGGCAAATGTAACTTTCAATGGATTAGCTAAATCTCCTACAAATCTAGGTGTATAATCATCTATTGCCATCATTCTATTCTCCTGATAATGTGATTTTGCCTCTAGGTGCTTGTAAGGTAATAGTACCCCTAGGTGCTTGCAATAGGATAATGCCCCTGGAAGCTTGTAATAGGATTTGAGCGTGTGAGGGATGGCCAAGCACTGAGAGAGTGGGTATAAGCATACCCATCCCTGCAAATGTCAGTGAAAGCGCTATCCTTAGAGATGCCACTCCGCTCAGCGTGCCTACTCCTGGTAAGGTTCTGGTAAGCGCGGTTGAGAGAAGTATTGTGCCTGCAAGTGTCCCGACCCCTACAAGAGTATCAGTCAGAGCAGTATTTGCCGAGAGCGCCCCTGTAAGCGTTCCCACGCCCGCCAGCGTGACTGCGAGTGATACCCCGCCCGTTGTAGAGAGCGTCCCTACAAGCGTTCCTACCCCTACAAATGTTGTAGCCAGTGCAGTTGTAAGAGTAGCTGTCCCATTGAGTGTCCCAACCCCTACCAGCGTAGTGGAGAGCGAGGTTGTAAGTGTAAGCGGCCCTGTAAGCGTGCCTACACCATCGAGGCTCACAGCGGGAAGCGTCATATTTGCCGAGAGCGTCGGTGCCAGTGTTCCAACCCCAGCAAGCGTATCCGACAATGAGGTAGCCAGGGTAAACGTTTCTGCAAGCGTGCCTACTCCTGCGAACGTGGCTGTGAGCGGTGCTACTTGTATTGTGCTACCTAGAGCGCGTGGAACCCATAGTGACGTATCGGGAATATACGTCCCGCCAAGCGCACGCGGGATAAATGCGCGATCATCTATGAGAATCGTTGAGCCGAGCGCACGCGGGACATACGCAAGCGGTGGGTTTATACGATCTGGAATGATAGTTCCACCGAGCGCGCGCGGAATATAACGCGGTATCACTAATGGGAGTGTATCTGTTACCGTGTAGCTATCAAAATCCATGTTATTGCCGGCGGTGCCAGCCACACGAAAACCGAACTGTCCGGCGGCACTAATGGCTGAATCTGTTGTTGATAGCGTCCATGTCGATGGCTCCCCACTGCCATCAAGCCACCATTTCGCGGAGAGGGTGTTCCCTACGACCTGAAAGCGACACCAGAAAAGCGTTGATATGGCTGGCGCGAACGAACCGGTGACAATCTGCGTAATCGTGCCAGCGACATCTTTTGAGATGTCAATCTGACCAGCAGCGTTGCCATAGCGAGCAAGATAGAAATTGTTAGATGCCGTTGCGCGTAGGACAAGAGAGAGCGAGTTTGAGGTGGCAGAAAATTTCATCCGGCAGAGAGCTTGAGCATCTGCTGATGTCTTGCTTCCGAAAAAGATGACGGTTGCGCCACTACCGCCGGCTACATTTCCCTGGTTGCTGACAATCGACAGCACGAGCGTTCCCACGGGTTGTGTATATGTTTGACCGTCTGAAGCCGTTCCCCAGCCTGATTGATCGGCTCTAGAAAAACTATCTTGCCCGATGATTGCCATGTATCTGCTCGATTACTCTTCAGTCCAATAAATCGTCATGTCGAAAAGGGAGCCAGCAGGTAAAGCAACAGCATTGAAGTTTACTGCGAACGCCTGTGCTACTCCGCGAAGCGTGAGAGCTTCCATCGGGCCATTACCAAAGAGAAAGCTCAGTCGTTCTGGTTGCAGCGTGAGCGTATTCTGGAATAGCCTTACCGCTGTTATGTCCGTTCCCGTACCAAGCGTTGTAGGAACAACCGAATACGTTACAGGTGCAGCGGTCGCAGTATCATTTGAGTCAAGTTTCGTAATGGTCATTGCAGCAGAGGTGCCACCCGTATTCCCTGTCGTTCTCTTTATAAGATGTACGGTATAGATACCAGCCGCCGTAGCCACACTAGCTATATCAAATCGTACCAACTTGACTACCTTGCCCGCTGTCGCTGAACCAGGCAACACTAACAGGTCAGTAGGCGTAGCATACGCTGCATTCGCTGTCACCGTAGCTGAAAAGGTCGGCTTCCAGCCATCTTCAGGCGATATAGCAATATTTGTAGTAATGTTGTTTTGACTATCGGTATATTCTTTCCCTCCTCTGATTGGTTGCGGTATCGTGTCCCCAGGCGTAAGGGCGCACCCCATTGGAAGATTGCCGAAATCCCGCATGGTATTTCCAATTGCCATAATACATCTCCTTCTATTTCGTTAATTAATCCTCAGTTATTACTAAAGCAGAAACGGCGAACGACGCCACGACGCCCGTATTGATGACCTGGCTAGTGATCGTATTCCAGTAAAGTAGGTTGCCAGAGTTCAGCGTGATCAGATCGAATACTCCAATAGCAAGCACGGTTCCCCAGTTTGCCGTAGGCGTTGGGAAGGTGAGGATACCGTTATTGCTTATCTGGTGTGGTGATGTGCCACCAGTGATCGCAGAAAATCCACTCGCTCTGACAATAGCCACACGCGCATAGGAGCCACCAGACACCTCAACGTATCCTGTCCCATCATCGGCGGGCGCAGTCGTAAAGAGTGCCACGTATACGTTTGTGGTAGGTGCTACGAATGTCGTCCCCTTCATGTAGTTGAGCACCTGATCTTCCAGGTACGTTGCTTTTCCTGCCATAATTAATTCTCCTTATGTATTCTCTTCAATACCAGGCACCTGCACGATGCGGGTGCGTTTGGGCTGCTGGCCATTGATGATCGTGATCGTATCTCCATCGATTTCAATTTCCACGCCAAGCTGTTTGAATGCTGCCCGCATCGCAACGTTATCTCGCTTGAGCGCCTTGATTTCCTTTTCTTGCGCCTTGTTTAGCTCCGTTAATGCGCTAATAACCCGCTCTTCTATTTTGCCTGCTTGCTGGCTATAACCATAGCGAAAAGCAAAGAAGCCGCCGATGACCAGGCATACCGCAAAGACTGCGCTGAGATATGGCAGGAAATTAGGAATGGTAGTCATGGCTTCTTCTCTGCCAATCCACGCGCCGCCTCTGCTGCTGTCTTTGCTGCCTCCGCGCTCTTCATCGCTGCATCAAAGAGCACCGTCTCCATATGATGGATGTGCGCTACCGATGAGCGCCAAATCCGCCACACAAGGAAGAGCACAGCAAAGAGCCACGCGTAGAGAACGCCTGTTAAAATGATCTGTACCATGATTGCACCGTCTTTTCTAATTCCTTTGATAGAGCTTGGTCCAGTCCCCCAAATCCGCGCCCGATGTTGCTTCGATCGTGAACCAGCCTTGCTGAACCATAGCGCCCGTTGGTCCCTCGGTGGTCAAGCTTGTTTTCACCGAGCGGATAAGCATCTGTGTATCAAACAAATTGTGTTCAGGCAAGAACACCGTAAAAATCTGACCAGGTGCTAACCCTACACGCCTGGTTGCTGCTTTCAGCAATCGGCCTATTTTGGAATATTGATTCAGTCGAGCTTGAGCCAGCACATCACCCTGAGCTTTTGTGAGACCCGTTCCATCTTCCACATTGACCACGATCCCAGTTCCACCACCTTCTACCGCAATTCTGGCAGTTTGGCCTGCTGTATCATCCGCCTGGCTGTACGTCAAATATTGACCTGGCCCAGTGAAATTGATGCTGAATGTCACATCATAGATAGGCCCAGTTGTGTCTTCTGTAATCGTTGGATCTCCAACTGCATAATAGAATTGCTTGCCAGTATCAACATTCTTGACGCCTACGCTGGCGACAGTAGCCACACCACCTACCGTGATTGTGATTACTGGTACTCCGGCCCATTGGTTCCCAAATGTCCAGCTGATAGAAATACCATCGCCTTTGCGCGTTTCATTGATCGTAACAGGAGCCAGCACATTATCTATGATCTGTCTGTTTCGATAGAGATCAGAAGAGTCCTCCACGGTGATCCCTGCATCCAGGAAGTCTCCTACTCCACCGGTGCCACCATCTGACCCGACCCACGGCGAGGGCAAAGCATTCTGAGACAAGAAATAGGCAACCTTGTTTTTGTCGAAATACGACCAGTAGTTGCTGGCCTTCGCCAGGTCATCAATATTCTTATCGATGTATTTGTGGAACATAGTGGTTTGTGGAATAGTAGCCCCTGCCTGGATGGTGTTTCCAAAAGCAGCCAGGCTCAAATCTGTGACTTGTGGTGTTGCCAATGGATTGGTACTCGCCAGTCTCAACCGTGTTTGGACTGTATGCGTTGTAACATCCTGACCGAAAGGCTGTACCCTTATCGAGTAAAATTGTGCTGAACCATTCTCAAACATGAATGCTTTCCCTGGCCCAGCTACACCACTATCTGTCGTTGAAATGACCTGGACTCCATCAAAGTTGACGGTGATCGCC
>JBGQJX010000007.1:0-27923 GCA_041499255.1 Ktedonobacteraceae bacterium
AAGATAACCCCTCGCTTCACTACACATTACTTCTTTGTATTATAGTTAAGCTTAAAACATTGCTGGTAATGGTAGCATACCGTACAGATAAGTCCATGTCAAGGGTAAAATACGTCTCAAAGGCGCTAAAGTGTGAAGATTCCGTGAAGGAATACATGCTAAACGACCTGCTATTCGGCCAGGTCAAACGTAATAGGGGCGCCAGGGCCAAGACCAAGTGACCTGGCAGCATTGCCATCCTGTATAGCGACACCCACATAGCCAGAACTATCACCAAAAATAAATGGTTGATTGTCGGCTGGGCCTTCAGCAAAGAAACGTCTACACCTGTCAACCACAACGTGATTCGTGAGAAAAACGATCTGTACATGTTTGCTGCTGAACAGATCAGGCACAATACTCAGGGGAATATTGGTTACGAGATTGCCAAATGTATCAACGTACAGGACCTGTGCGTCAATATGTGATCCATGCCGTTCGGGTGGTTGCACATCAATACGTTGGAGTGCTTGCTGATCCAGCGAAGTGCCCAGTTCGTGCAATGCCACGCCGCGTGCCAGGTGAGCGCCGGCAGGGGCAAAAATATCACGGCCATGGAACGTTGAACTGACCCGCGGCAGGTGAAAGGCAGAATTTGATAGAACGACTGCTCCGTGAATGGCCTGTTCAGCGTAAATATAGCTGAAGAGTCCATTATCTGGCCCAACAAAATACCAGTCACCCGCGTGAACGGCGATGGCGTTGCGCGAGCTACCAACGCCAGGGTCGACCACGCAGACAAATACAGTCCCCCCTGGGTAGTAACGATAGCCATAGGATAAAACCCAGGCGCCAGAAGCTACATTTTGCGGAGGAATATCATGCGTTATGTCTATGATTTGCGCATCAGGGGTAATACCTATTATAACTGCCTTCATTACGCCTACGTCGCTTTCACCAAGGCCAAAATCAGTCATTATGGCGACAACGGGACGTGGAGTTGTGGAAGGGGTGTTTTGACTCATATTTTTAGATCACTCCTCATGTAAGCTTATAGGTGTTAGACACAGTTTGAAAAGGCCCGAAAACTACCCGGCTGCATCTATGTATTACTCTTATCCACAATCTCTGTCAATGGTACCGTTAACTATTAAAGAAGAAACAGCGTGTGCTATACTAACGCAATGTGAGTGATAGAAGAGGTTGTTTTGGATAATGCGAACTCTACAAATGGCACCGATTCACACGGATAATAAGCGCGTTTCGCAGAGAGACGATAGACAATATTGACAGCGCGGTACCCCTATTTAGCGGAGAAACAAGATGATGGACTACACAGCAGGGCAAGGCAGGCAGACCGCCAGTGAGGCTACATCCGGATTGAATCAAGCGCCTGCGTCCCCTGCCAACTCTATCAGAGCACGGGCATATGCAGCAACAGGAGGGAGCGCAGGTATGCATATCACGACAGGTGGACCTCACATACTTCTTTTTGAACGAGATCAGCAACTAGTAACACTGCTTACCAGTGAGTTACAACTTGCCGGTTATGAATGTCATACTGCTCGCACGGCGGTGGAAGTGTTTGACGCGATCGCCCGCTACCCGGTGCGGCTTGTACTGGTTAACCTGGCACAAGCTGCCGCTTCCAGGCGTGAATTTTGGGTTGCCCTGGATACGCAGCGGCGTGGGCGGGGAGTACAGGTATTGACGTTCCACTGCACTAACATCGCGGGTTACGGACCTTCTAGTTACGATCCTGACGAACAGTCAAATACGATGCCAGTCGATATAGAGGTCGATGGTATGCTTGGGATCATGAATATGGTCAATGCAATACGCTCGCGCATCGCGATATCCAACACCGGCACCATGTCTCGCTTGTCGGCAAACGCCCATGCATCTTCCTCGCTTGGAGTACAGACTACTTTACCCCTTCCTTCGGTACCCCCGGTGAACGCCAGCCTGGCGCCTGTTCAAGCATCACCGGCAGCAGCTCCACCCTCCGCCCAGGCAGATTTTTCACGCACAACAGCACCAGGCCATACGGATAAAATCCGGGCTGTCATCTACCCAAACCAGCGCGCGTGGAGCACTCCTCGAGATCATATTGCGGGTGGAGAACAAACTTTTCAAACGAGGGAGCAACAACCAGGATTAGCAGCTGCGTCCCCCTATGCATCATCTCCGGCAGAGACTATCGTCAACAGGCCATCGCAAACCCAGGCTGCGCGTTCAGCGCCCGAGGCGCCTTATTCAAACGAATCCAGCCTGGCACAATTATCACGCATGTTACAGGAGCAACAATCTCCTCTCCAATCTTCTCATCAGGAAGAAGTAACACAGGAACGCAGAGCCGAGCAAGGAAATCGCTTCCTGGAAGAGGCGGCATTGCAGCAGGGAGTACGTCCAGCAGAGCCTCCACCAATCAGCTCAATGACTCTGCGAGCATCACCTATTCAGGATATGCCAACTGATCGTGTTACTGGTCCAGGCGGACAAAGCGACATACCTTCATATACAGGCGCGAGACGCTATGATGAGTCTGCCCAACCCAATTATGTGCAGCCTTCATCCTCTCCGCCCCTGATGTCAATAGCTACGCCTGTGTCGCCGGCCCCGGCAACTCCTCCAACGCTACAATCAACAGCAGTGAAATCATCACCTCCTATCTCACAGCGAGAGGAGGCTTCCAGCCAGAGGAGTGGAGGCGAAAGATTTAGCAATAGCCAGTACAACGTGCAAGAGTTATCGCCTGAGTCCACAATCGAGGTTAAGAGTAGTGAGAGATCAGCGAGAATAGAACGCAGTTTTGAGCATAATGAGAGAAGGCAGGGAGAGCAGTCACAGGTAAAAGTGGTGGAAGAGCCGCAAGCGCCTTATAACGCACTCCTGCTTGACATTGTGCAGAGCTTGCCGCCTATGCCCCCGCCACAGCCGCTGGTATACAATGGGCGAGCAACGCGTTCGTTGGGTAGTGTACTGCTCGAAGGCCACCTTGTTGCGGAAAATCGCCTGGAAGTCGCCCACAATATCCAACGGATGCTACGTGGAGTTGATATGAATTACCAGTTGGGGGAAATTCTGCTGATGTTTAAGCTGCTTACACCTGACCAATTATTGGCAGCCTCGCTGGTAAGCTACGGCCTGATTACAACGGCACAGATTAGTGCCTTAGGGCGAATCCGGCAGGAATTGCACGCCATCGGGCTTGAGTATGATCTGGAGAGCCTGTTGATTCTGTTCCGTATTTTGACGCCTGAGCAAATACGCGAGGTGCGCTCTAACTGGGTGTCATGAACCCCCGCATTGAATGCGGGGGCTTGCAAGTGGGGTGACATCTGCCCGTCTCTTGCAGGCCCGAGACATGACCAGACTAGAGTCTCGTCTGTATAGCCTGGATACAATCAGTCTAGGACGAGCTACCTTACTGGCGAAATAGGTACCAGGGGGTGCGCGGCCAGCTCCCTGCTCTACGGTACAGCATTAAACAGGTCTAGCGGGTGAAGCCAGTGTGTTGTACGCCAAACCGCCGGATAAGTTTGTCGAGGCCACCATTACCTACAAGGAGAGTAATCCCTGAGTAGTGGGGTTTAGCCGTTCCCATTCAAAACGGCTCCGCTGCGGCGGCGGGCTATTCCTCCCCGCCTTGAATGGCCGGGGCTTCCTAGCCCGATCTCTGTGAAAAACGACAGGGTGCCCCGTTGATACCTGGCCTCAACAGGACACTCACCCTACAATCCACTTCTCGCAAAAAGATAGCGTCTGAAACCTAGTTATCCCTGTCCTTGCGCCACGGTGCATCCGAACGGCGCATCCAACGCCCATTGTAGAAAATATACATATCCTCTTTATCAAAGAAAGAATCCGTCAGCTCCGCCTCTTCCCACTCTCCAGCCGTTCCCGCTTCCCGCTCAACCGCCTGTGCCAAAAAAAACAGTATCTCTCGTCCATCCCCCAGGTCCACTCCCGGAAAATGCTCTTCGTCTATATCTCCTTCAAGTTCAACTTGTTTGTCGCCTTGTTTCCCGCGCAAAACATAATAAATATACATACTGCTCTCTTTCCCTCGCTTCCTTTCGTACTCGGCCCTCCTAATTATCCCACATTATGGGAATAGTTATTGTATGAGCCTCTGTCCCCCTGTTTTCCCATTCTGTCTCCCAATGTTTGACGAAATAGAACAAATGTGCTATAGTAAGCATACTATACAATGACACTGAGATATTTGCTCAGCGGCTCTAAGAAAAATCACTTGCTCAGCTAAAAGAAGAAGGGGTGAACCTTGATATAGCAGCCCGTTAAATAACACCCTGAGAAATTTGGATGTCAACGTGTACAATCATGAAATACCATGGTATACTGTCTTTTACAGATGGTGTGGACAGACACTTGTCACGCTACAATCAGTCAAGCTACACATGAACATACTAGGAGCAACCATCCTATGCCTTTACTCCTGCTCATGCTACTCGCTGTAATCTCCATTGTCATTACACTAGTTGGTTTTGTCCTCTCACACGGCCAGACCCAGCAAGTAAGGAAGCAGCAAACAGCATATCAAGCAGCTTACTATGTTGACCGCAGCGGGCGTCGCGTTCTTCAACCACTACGCGCCAGCCGTGTTATCGAGTATACCGAACAGCGCAACATATTTGATCTATGGCAATCACTCGCGGTACATCGCATCATTAATCGTCGTGCGGGTGAACCAACTCCTTGGATGGGTATTATACTCGTTCTGGTTTCGGTCTTCCTACTCGGTATTTTCTTGCTCAAAACCTTATTGCCTGGCACTGCACTCATCGGTGCTTTCGATTGGCCATATACGCCAGCTTCTACTCAATCCTCTACACACCAGAATTCGCCTGCCGAGCCTTATATTGGCTCTTCCCAAGCCTTGATACGCCTCAGTCAACTTGACCCTGCTCAATATAACTCTAATGCAGAATACAATACCTGGGCCTACTCCGCGTGTTCTGCCGCTGCCCTCACCGAGGTTATCAATTCCTATGGTCACCACTACCGGGTAACAGACATTCTGAAGGTGGAATCTCAAATAGGAGAGATTACCCCCCAGCTAGGTTTGTTAGAGGATGTAGGCATACAGCGCACCGCCGCCCGTTTTAATTTCTCAACAGCCTGGGGTCACAAACTATCCCTCGACAACATTATCGATATTGCCAATCATGGTAGACCTGTTATAGTCAGCTTCCCTCCCGATCGCTACGCGGGTGGGCATCTCCTTGTCGTAATCGGCGGCAAAGGTAATTTTGTCTATCTCGCTGACTCATCACGCTACAACCGCCAATCACTGACACGAGATCAATTTATGCAGTGGTGGGAAGGCTTTGCCGCCATCCTCTCTCCAAATTAAAGGCCTGGAACAAAAAGAAGAGCCGCTGCTGATTTTCGAGCAGCGGCTCTTCTTTTTGTTCTAGAGATTAAACTTCCTCATGCTTTGGAACGTGCAACTTTATTCTGCAATATGCTTCAGCATATTGCATCTCTAAACCTTTCTTCTTCTTCGCCTCTTTCGCCGTCTCAACCGCCCAACTACGAATTCTCTCAATCATGTCAGCCTCTGGACCAAATTGTGTCACATGGCACTGGAGCGCTTTCGTCTTGAGATCAATCGTCTCGCTGACGTCGATGAACGTATTGTCCCGCTCCGTGTGGAAGAGATACAATTCGTGGACGCGATAGGGAGGAAGTCCTTCCGCCAAAAGTTCCCGGTATGAACGAGGATTCCCTGCTGCCGGAAATATGGCATCCAGCACAATAGCTCCTGTCGCCCTGTGATCAGAGTGATTCAAATAGGCCGTGTCTTCCGGTTTTTCCTCCGGGTCAGGCGCGAATATATGTTGCGATGGGTCATGCGTAAAAATCACGCGAGGTCGGTATCTACGAATCAACCTGACTACAGCCTTTCTCGCTGCCTCGCTATTCGTCAAATGCCCATCGGGAAAGCGCAAGAACTCCACCGCCTGCACTCCTAATACCTCACAGGCCATGCGTTGCTCTTGTTCGCGGGTCAGCATCAGTTCCGTGTCTATCAAACTGGGGATCTCGCTGCCTTCAGTACCATCTGTCATCACCACCCAGACAACCTTCTTGCCCTGTTTAACCCACAGGGCGCTGGTGGCAGCCGTGGCAAAATCATTATCGTCGGGATGGGCCCCTATAACCATCGCCTCGTAATCAGGCGTCGTAATCACTTCTAATGCGCCTGCCGCTTTTCTATCTCCCATAACAATTATCTCCTCGTCTCGTAAACTCTCAAAAAAACCACCTGTTCAAAAGCTGCTATCACCTCTGCCGCGCTTATTGTGCGGCCGGTAAGCCTATCTAAACCGGTGGCACGTTCAAGCAAATCTGCCTCCAATAAAGCCTGCTCCTCAATTGTCTTTCCTAACAATTGTGCGAGAGTTTCGCTCTCCCAATGGAGCAGCACTCCCGCCTGCAAAAGACTTCCTGCCCGACGGCGTATCATATCAAAACCCACCACTTTTTTCTGCCCAACAACAACTTCATAGGGCGAAAGTGATCCATAGCAGGCCCGGCGTAACACGCTCTCCCGTTCGCGCGTCTCTTCCTGTTTGAGCAGCGCGCGCTGTTCATGAGCCTCCTGCGGTGGCACCATGCGCGCCTGCACACCAAGTAGCCGCAGCGCCTCAACCCATGCCTCACCAAACCACTGGTAGGATTGTACTACGTCCGCTAATATCAATGGGTGTCCTGCCGGCAATACAACATCCAGGCCCAGCAAGTCTGGCCCGACCAGCACTGCCGTTCCACCTGCTCGCCGCTGGTACACGGGTATCTTCTTCAGTGCAATCGCTTCCTGGTTCAGTGTCTCGACCTTTTGAGAAAAGCCAAGCACCAGCCCTCGTGCTGCTGCAGTTGACCAGTATAATGATGCTGGTTGTCCCGGTTCTATCGTTCTCAACAACACATCGCTTCGATCAATATGTTCCTGCTGATCCGCAATCGTCAGCGGCAATATCAACCAATCATTCATTGACATAGTCAGGTTTTGCAAGGTCTTTCTCCGCTGGTTTCCGCAATACCCACACGCCAATTGCCGCGACCAGGCTGACCCCTGCTTCTAGCAACAGCGCGACAGGAGCACCGTAAAGATGCGCTAGCCCGCCGGTTATCAAATTGCCAAAGGGAACGCTTCCCGCGAAGACCAGCATATAAACGCTCATTACTCTTCCGCGCAGGTGATCTGGCGCCACCGTCTGCACTGTTGTGTTTGCTGTCGCGGAAAAAGCGATCAACGCGAAACCAACACCCGCAATTAAGACCAGCGACAGCGCAAAGAAGTGCGAGAGAGCGAAAAAGGCCTCGATGACGCAAAAGGCAAACGCGCTGACCAGTAGATAGTGAATAGTTGGCTTGTGATTGCTCCATGCCAGCCACAAAGCGCAGAGCAGAGACCCCAGGCCAAAAGCAGAAGAAATGAAACCAAATCCCTCTGCTCCTGAGTGGAGCACGCTAGTTGCAAAAAGTGGCAACACTACATTGAAGTTTATACCAAACAGCGACACAATGCCAACAACAACCATAATTAACAGGATGGAAGGCGTATGCGCAACATATGCCAATCCTTCACGTAAGCTCTGCCAGGTACTCTGCTTGGCAGTATTCACCTTTTGTATTGTATCCAATCGTTTCCTCTGCGCATACAGACCGCTCAAATCGATCAAGGCTAATCCAATGATGACAGGAATGAAACTGATAGCGTTCAGCAGGAAAAGCGGCGCAACCCCCATCCATGCGATAATCAACCCTCCGATACCAGGGCCGACAATGCGCGCCAGGTTGAAAAGCGATGAATTCAAGGCAATGGCATTCGGTAAATCTTCTCTTCCCACCATTTCGGCCACAAATGCCTGCCGCGTGGGCATATCAATCGAATTCGTCAGGCCCAGTAATGCCGCCAGCACCAGCACGTGCCAGAGGCGCACCTCTCCTGTCGCCACCAATGTCCAGAGCACTCCTGCCTGCAGCATAGCAAATGTTTGCGTAAATAGCAGCACCTTCCGCTTTGGCACCCGGTCAGCCAGCACGCCACCAAACAGCGAAAGCAGCATCACCGGCAAAAATTGCAGCGCGCCGACGACACCTAGTAGCCACGCACTCTGCGTCAATTGTAATACAAGCCACGCCTGCCCTATCGACTGCATCCAGGTCCCTGTCAGAGAAATCATCTGACCAAACCAGAAAAGACGGAAGTTGCGATGACGTAACGCTAAAAATGCACGCAGCAGGCCTTTTACCTGCTGCTGATCTGAAAGAGAGGGGACATCTCGTATGTCCTCTTGTGCCTTTGAAATACTTTGCATTGATTTAGGGATCCATTCTAGTGAATAAGTGATAATTCAGTATGTTTATTTCGTATATAATAATTCATTGCGTATCTGCTCATGGTGTTCGAGTTTCGCCATCAGCTTAGCTCTCATCTGCTCTAATCCAGCCAATTTCTTCTCGATCAAATGTAACTGGTTGCGTATTAACTCATCAGCTCGATTGATCTGGGCCACCTTGGCATCCACTTCTATCTCGTGTTTGTACGCGTCCCTTAATTGCACTCGCTCATCTTCCGCCTCTATAATCTTGCGGATATCCGCGAGAGAAAATCCCAGAAATTCGCGCAAATTTTTGATGCGTTCCAATAGCTCAACATCTGCTTCACTATAACGCCGGTAGTTTCCCTCGGTACGGCCAGTTGGCGGAAGTAGCCCAACTTCTTCATAATAGCGGAGCGTGCGTTTCGTAAACCCCGTACGCGTCGCCACCTGCTCAATCGAGAAAAGGCTTTGTACATCCGTGTCAGCCATCATGCTATCTATCCTCCTCATACCGTCATGGCGCAGAATAATGCAGATGAACAAATAAATCCAGCCACACGTAGGGGCCGATTTATCGTGCCCACCGCCGATTTATCGGCCCTCGGTGCATGTATCGATATCCGGATGAATTCGTCAATCTGCATTATCGGCCCTCGGTGGCTTTTCCGCTAATCTAATGAATAAGTTAAACAGCATCATTAATAATAGTATACAACAACATTAACGTTAACGTCAATGTTAATACTCAATTCGCCTGGCCATGGAAGGAAAGAATTGTTCAAACATCGCCAATAAACTTGTGGTAGAATAATAATAAGTTCTGCCTGCCTTGACCCGGCAGTCACTAAAAAAATACAACGCGCGGTGCCATAGTCACTTTTGATGCAAGGAACGTAACAATGCATAATACACATGATACGTTATCACCCCTCGTAGAAAGAGCATTGACGGGCAACCAACGCCCACTCGAATTTTACCTCCGCGAACAAAGCCGCTTACCAGGACCACGCGCAAATCTAGAACTCGTCAACGACTTCAGCCATCTTATCGCTGCCCACACCAAAGAACAGCCTGACAACGTGCGTACACTCCTGGACTACCTTATCAGTGATGAGCAGAAAAAGGTCGTCAGCAATACCCCATCCGAGTTTGTTGTAATGTGTGGTGTCGTAGCATATGGCTTATGTGCTGTTGCCCAACCTGCCTGGCGCGTTGAAGTCTTTGAATTGCTCGATCGGTATGCCTGTAACCCCTGCTGGCGCGTTCGTCAAGGAGTGGAAATGGCCTTCCAGCATTTATTGACTGATGCGACTCGGGAAACCATCAGCTATCTTGTTTTCATGGCTACTCGAGGCAACTTCTATCAGCAGCGCGCATCCATCGCTGCCATAGCCGAACCTTCGCTCCTTTTCAACCCAGATACCCTCAATGCGGCCCTATCTATTCTCAGTAGTATTTTAGAACGCCTTCGTTCAACACCTACGGTAGACCGTAAACGCGAGGATTTTCGCGTACTTCGCCAGACATTGGGCTACGCTGTCAGCGTCATTACAGCCGCTACGCCAGAAAAAGGCTTCGCGCTCATGCGCACCTGCGCCGCCTGGGGCGACCCCGATGTCGTCTGGATACTACGCGAGAACCTCAAAAAGAAGCGCCTGGCAAAGTTCGTTGCATACACCACCGAGCTATCTGAGCTTCTGGCGTAGTTCTGGCTTAGTTGATGCCTGCTTCATTTCAGCCATATCCTCTTGGTCGGTCTCGTAAAGACTAAGCTGAGCAAAATTATATATATATTTTTAATAGTATGTAACCATATCAAACAATTAAAAGTATAATTTGACCCAAAAGTACTAGGAGTACTTGATTTTTAGACAAAAGTATATACAATCTTATTTCAAGTACGCTATACAGAAAAACCGGTCCGCAAAAACTGGTCTGCAAGAGAGTAGACGCATGGGTGGTGGGGACCACCCACAACTCTTCCCTACCACCATAGCCTTTTTGTCTAAAGGGGCATGAGGAATCCGGCAAAATAAAGCATAGCCGTATCCAATTGCCAGGTATTGCAACTATCTCTGTGAGGATAATGCATATCAACCTGACCTCAGAACCGCGATGTTGTGCGCCTCTTGGCATGCTTCGAGTTCTCCCGTTTTGGATTTTTGAATTTGTCATTCTATTTTATGGTTGGTGTGGGTGAAGAAAGCACGAAGTGCGCGATCAGCATAGTCCCACCAGCAGAGAAGGAGAAAGGCGTGTTTGAAAGATTCATCTCAAGGATGAAAAGATTTCCCCTGTTTTCTTGCATTTTAGTTATGATCCTTGCAGGATTGAGTGCCTGCAATCAGGCGGCGATTTCGAGCCAGACCCCTATTAAGATAGGAGTATCAGTGTCAGTGTCAGGAGACTTCGCAGATGATGCGAAGTTCACTTTGCAGGGATACCGGCTCTGGGCAGATACTGTGAATAAGAATGGCGGTCTCCTTGGCCGCCCGGTCCAATTCGTCATTCTCAATGATGACAGCACCCCAGAACGTGTCAAGGCCAATTACGAGCATCTTATCAAGGTTGATCATGTCGATCTTACTTTCGGGCCTTTTTCTACGCTTCTAACTAAAGCGGCGAGAGATATTACTCACCAGTATGGGTATGCGCTACTGGAAGGCTCAGGAGGTGGCCCTTCCGTCTTTAATGGGTACAACAACATCTTTGACGTCTCCCTTCCAGTTGTTAACAATCTGGTGACTTCTGTACTCTATATCCTTTCACTGCCCGCGGACATACGACCGAAGACAGTAGCCTTCGCGACCGAAGACGACCCTTTTACGCAGCCGCAAATAGACCTGGCAAAGCAAAAGTTGTTAGCTGGTGGAGTTACTCCTGTCTACTATCATGTCTATCCTGTAGATACAACAAAGGACTACCGGCCCTTCGCCAATGCGATTGCTCAGACACATGCAGATGCGGTTATTCTAGGCACGCTGCTCAATGATCTCACCGCTTTCATAATGACTTTCAAGCAGGACAATTACACACCTAAGATCCTCGTTGCTACGGCGGGCCCTGATCAGGGTGATCAATTTGTGAAAGCTGTCGGAATCCAAAACACAGAAGCAGTCATGGTTCCAAATGGCTGGTATCCCCAGGCCAAAAGCTTCCAGAATGACCTGATGGTTCAGGACTACCTGGCAAAGTATGGTGGCACAATCGACACTATAAGTTCGAATGTGCCCGAGGCATATTCGGCTGGGCAGGTGCTCACTCAGGCTGTGGACAAGATTCATAGCATCGACAACAAAGCTCTTATCAATGAGCTGCACAATGATACATTCACTAGCCTCCAAGGACCCGTGCAGTTCGATGAAACAGGCCAGAATATCACAGCTCTGCCATACCTGTTCCAATGGCAAAAAGGAAAGATGATCCCTGTGTTCCCTGCTACGATAGCGGTAGAAAACCCCGAATACCCCAAACCAGCTGGACCTTAAAAACCTTTTGTCGTGGAGAGTAATAGCGTAGGGAATACTCTTTCGCGCGCACTTACTCAGGCACCTATTTTTTGCATGCATAACATGTACGCCAATTTGGAGGAAGATCCCAGAAGTCGTGATCTCTTCGTGAGGTTGGGTCTTCCAGATGTGATATGATTGTGAGGGCGGTATTTTAGATTTAGCAGAAGAGGTGGGTACAAAGGAACAGCCTGTCCATATTCTCCTTGACTGAGAAGCCGAGGAGATCCGGGGTGGTCATGATACAGCGGATCCCCTCGCCCTTCGGGGCCACAAAAAAGTCAGGTGCTCTAAGTCAGGTGAAAAATAAGGAGGTATATTCATGGATCTGGTGAGTCCGATTGTACAGCGTTGGATTGAAGATGCCAGGGAGGACCCGGAAGCATTTTGGGGTGAAGCGGCCGAACAACTGCCGTGGCTCCGCAAATGGGATCGTGTATTTGAGTGGACACCGCCCACGTTCCGCTGGTTCATTGGTGGGCAGACGAATCTGGCCTACAGTGCGCTCGACTATCACGTCAAGCGCGGTTGGGGGGGGCATACCGCGTTGGTTTATCTCAATGAACGCGGCGAGCGACGATTGTTTACCTATGCACAATTGCTTCACGAAGTTGAACGAGTGGCGGCAGCGTTGCGCGGGATGGGCATTCAAAAAGGCGATCGCATCACGATTTACATGCCGACCTTCCCTGAAGCAATTATGCTGATGCTCGCTGCTGCGCGCATTGGCGCAATTCACGTCGTCGTGTTTGCAGGTTTTGGTGCTAATGCCTTGAACGACCGCGTGCAGGCGAGCGGCTCGCGCCTCCTCTTTACCGCCGATGTCACATATCGCAAAGGCAAGGATACACAGCTCAAAGAGATCGTTGATGCCGCGTTGGAAAATGGCAGTGGCAGTGTCGAGCGCGTGATCGTGCTGAATCGAACCGGCAAGCCAACATCGATGCAGCCGGAACGCGATATCACCTGGCAAGAATTCCTCGGCCACGCTGAAGGTCAAAGTGGCGACTATGTGCCCATGGAGTCGAATGAACCGGCGTACATCCTCGCGACCTCGGGCACGACGGCGAAACCGAAACTCGCCATTCATACCCATGGCGGCTACCAGGTTCACATCCACAGTATGGGACAGTGGATGTTCGGATTGAAACCGACGGATGTGTGGTGGTCCACGTCGGACATCGGTTGGGTTGTCGGGCACAGCTACATAGTCTACGCGCCATTGATTGCAGGCGCGACGACACTCGCTTTCGAAGGTGCCATGGATTATCCGGGGCCCGAAGTGTTCTGGCAGGTGGTGGAAGAATTTGGCGTGACGGGCGTTTTCACCTCGCCAACCGCCGTTCGCCTTTTGCTGAGGTATGGCGACGAACCGACGCGCAAATACGATCATTCCTCACTCGTAAAAGTTTTCTGCGCGGGCGAAGTGTTGAACGCGCCAGCGTGGGAATGGTTGCAGAAAAAAGTGTTGCGCGATCGCGTGCCGGTGATTGACCATATGTGGCAGACCGAAACCGGCGGCCCGATTTTTGGTAATCCGTACGGGCTTGGTATGCTGCCGATCAAACCCGGCTCCGCGACCATTCCGCTGCCTGGTATCGAAGTAGAAGTGGTGTCATCGATTGATGGGACGCCAGTTGGACCGAACGAAAAAGGCATCATGACGATCAAAAGACCATTCCCCGGATTGACGCCCGCGCTGTGGGGTGAACTAGAGCGGTATGGTAGCGACTATTGGCAGATTCTGCCGGGGGTGTATTACACGGGCGACTCGGCTCAGATCGACGAAGACGGCTATGTATGGTTCGCAGGGCGTGCCGACGAGATCATCAAGATCGCTGGGCACCGCATCGGCACCATCGAGGTCGAGACTGCGTTCTTGATGCATCCTGCGGTCACGGAGACAGGAGTGATCGGTTATCCTGACGAACTGCGCGGCGAAGTGATCGCGGCGTTTGTCGTGCTGAAACAAGGTTACCACTCTTCCGATGAGTTGAAGAAGGAATTGCTCAGCACGGTGCGACATGAATTGGGTCCGGTAGCGGTGATCGGCGAAGTCAACTTTGTAAATATGTTGCCCAAGACGCGCAGCGGCAAAATCATGCGCCGCGTGTTGCGCTCCGTCACGCTCGATCGCGAGCCTGGCGACGTTTCGACAATTGAGGACGAAGGCTCGGTCGAAGAGGCGCGGGAAGCGTGGCAACAGTTGAAGGGTGACATAAAAGCATAAATTGGTCGAGGCGATGACGCGCGAATACACTCAACTTAACGCGATGTCAGGTTGAGTGCTTTCGTGCGCCAGGGCAGTGTAGTTTGCTACTTCCAGTTCAGGCACTTGAACTCATCACAGATCATGTCTTCCGACACAAATCCTGGCACCAGAATCATGTGCCTTTCAAACACCTCTTCGGCCAGCGTAACAGCTATGTTGATTCTTCCTAAGATATGATGGGAAGCGGCATAGGCGTCTTCCCACGCAGACAAGGAGAGGTTGGTTCCGGTTTGCAAGGTTTGTAAAATCTTTAGTAAGGTCTCGGTCCGCTTCTGAGCCACGCTCAGAAACTCCTTCATTCCTACCTCTGCCGTGTCAGGATCCATTCCGTTCCCCATTGGTGTGTCCTGCATGGTATCACCTTCTTTCGAGAACTAGCGAGTTGCACTCCTATGCGACACTACATGAAGAGCTTACAGAGGCGAATTGTTTTTTAACGTGATGAACCAAATGTAGTGTAGAGTATCCGCGGCACACACCCATCACAGAATTGAGTTTCACTATCACAAGACCGTCACGTAATATGAAAAAATTCATCACCTGCAACATGGTAATCGGTTCTACCACAAAGCGGTTGGCTGCCGTATCAAGTCGCACGGGGGTAGACAAAGACCCCACATACCCCCTATACTATTGACTGAATTACAATATGTACTAGAGGAGAAACCCACCCTTGGGAGCAACAACAACCGCCGATTTTCGCAATGGCATGGTAATTCGCTATAACGGCGAATTGTTTACTGTCGTCGAATTCCATCACGTCAGCCCTGGAAACTGGCGTGCTTTCGTCCGTGTTCGCTTGAAAAATGTCAAGAGCGGGCGTGTCTTAGAACAACGATTCCGTGCAGGAGAAGAAATTGAGGAAGTGCGCGTCGAGCATCAGAACTGGCAGTTCCTCTATGTCGATGGCGACGATTATGTCTTTATGAATACCGAAACCTTCGACCAGCAGCCCGTGCTCAAAGAGATGCTCGGTAATGCCATACAATTTATCAAAGAAGGGGATATCGTAGAACTCCTGGTTGACGGCGAGAATATTGTCGCCGTAGAAGTTCCGAACTTCCTGGAGTTAAAAGTAGAAAGTGCCGAACCTGGCGTGCGCGGTGATACTGCCACTAATGTCACCAAACCTGCCACACTTGAAACTGGCGCAATCGTCAACGTGCCCTTGTTTGTCAATCCAGGCGACAAAATCCGTGTCGACACCCGCACAGGCCAATATGTTGAGCGCGTAAAATAACAAACCAGGGCTATTGCAGGGGCGACCACAGGGATCGCCCTGCGCGCCTATTTAAACACAATCCCCCACAAGTGCGGCCCCAACACAAATAACCCGATAACCACCGCTAGCATCGCGCTTATTAATACAGCCCCTGCTGCCACATCTTTGGCAGTTTTTGCCAGCGTATTGTACTCAGGTGAGGCCAGGTCAACGCATATCTCGATCACCGTGTTAAACATCTCAGCAATAAAAACACTGGTTATCGCAACGAAGATCATCGCAAACTCAACCGTGGAGATGCGCAGCACAATTCCCATCAGAATAGCCAGAATGGCAATAACAACGTGCACTCTGGCATTGCGTTGTGTGCGCAATGCATACCACAGGCCGTTAAAAGCATAGCTAAAACCGGCAATAAATTTCGCCCACCCACTTTCCTTCCCTTCCCGTGGGAATTTCGGTTGGCTCATGATCCCTATGCTTTCCGCCCAACGCGTTCCAGCACAGATTGCTGGAGCGCCACCATCTTTTGGTAGCCGGCCTCACTCTGATCATCATATCCAACCAGGTGTAGCACTCCATGGGCAATCAAGTAGAGAAGTTCATAATCTGGAGAATGACCCGCTGACGCGGCTTGTCGTAGTACCGTAGGCCAGGAGATCACAATATCACCAAGGTTGGTGATCAATTCTGCTGGTGTTACAAACACTGGTCTGTTCGCCTCATTCGCCTCTTGTGTCTCCTCTCCCTCTACAGTTGACACCCAAAGTTGGTCTGCTGGAGCATCGACCAGTGGCTTTTCGAGCAAAGGAAAAGAAAGCACATCTGTCGGTTTGTTCTGTTGGCGATACTGGCTATTTAGATCTTGTATGCCTTCGTCATCGGTAATTAGCAGCGTAAGCATCACCCTCTGCGTAATTCCTGCTGCCAATAAGGTGTTATGAACGACCTGGTCTAATTCAAGTGTGTCTACTAATTGTTGGATAGCAGTATTTTGTTCCTCATTGCCAGCATTAATATAGAGTTCAATCTCTGGATGCTGTTCGTTCATTCAGGACCTCAATTGCATCTTTATTACAATAGATAATAGAGTACCCACAAGGAATCGGTATCACAACGCCCTTGTGGGTACTCTCAATCTTGTACGCCTTTATTGGCGCTTTTTCGTCGTCTCGCGGCTTCTTTTCTTTTGCGTTTAACGCTTGGTTTTTCGTAGTGTTCTCTGCGACGAGCTTCGGCGAGAATGCCATCTTGCTGGATCTTACGATTAAAACGCTTCAATGCAGTCTCAAACTCCTATACTTCGTGGATCTGCGGGGAAATTATAAGCCAGCCTCATGTTTTGTGTCAAGATTTTTCACTTGCTTTGTTGCTTGTCTCCCAAACGCTAACATGAACACGATAAACCCAAACACAATCACACTGGTAAAGCTGATCATGCGGTCAAGTATAATAGCGGCGGTCGAGACGTTCAGCGCATTAGTTGTCCCCTGGTTGAACAAAGCGATCATCGCGAGCATACCAGCCTCAACCAGCCCGACGCCGCCGCCGGTGAACGGAACAACCGTTAACAGCGCCTCGCCAAGAGCTATGAAAAAGGATGCCGTAATAACGTGGACAGGGTCGCCACCAATCAGATTGAGGGCCACAGCCACAAAGTAGAAGCGTAACGCCTCGCAGGCCCAAACGCCGAATGTCAGTCCTGTGAGCATCGGTATACGCTTGAACGAACCAAGCGTTCCTTCCTGGAAATGGTAAAAATATCCTCGGAAGCGCCCTGGTATCAATCTGACAATCTGTGCAGGGAATTGACGCATAATAACCAGGGCCGCTATTCCTACTACTACGGCTGCCAGCGTCAATTCCAGCCCTCCACGCAACACAGATGGTAGATGTGCGTGCAGGCTGATAATCAAGGCCGGAATAAAGAGCAACAGCAGGACAATCAAATCCAGCAATCGTTCTGCCATCACGGTACCAAAAGTTTTGGTCGCCGATACTCCCGATTCTTGTCGTAAAAGGTACGCGCGATATAGATCACCTAACTTGGCAGGAACAATTGAATTAGCAAACCAGGAAATGAAAATAATCTCCGTCAGCTTCCAGAATTTCGGCAGCTCAACACCTTCAGCTTTGGTAAAGCCCACATTTTCTAAGAGGATACGCCAGCGCACCGAGCGTAGGGGAAAAGAAAGGTAATAGCTGGCGAAAGCGGCGAGTAAAAAAATGATATTGGCACTGCGTATTGCTACCCAGATTTTTTGCGGATCAATATGTAATTTTTGTACGAAGAAAACAATCGCCACAGCGACGATCACTAATGGCACAATGGTACGCCAGTTCAGCAATTTCTTGCGCAGCGACAATTGGTCGCGCGTAATCTCCGGCTCTGCTCGGCTACTTTCCTCAAGGCGTTTCCGTTCTAAAAGTTCCGCTTGTTTCTTTTCTACAGCCTCTGAATTGCTATCATCTACAGAAGACACACTATCATCTTGCGATTTCGGCGTAATCAATATTTCCTCCATTGCCACCAGTGTTTTTTGTTACTCCATCTAGACGGATAAGAGCAATGAGGAGTAACGCGATGAGATTAGTAAGATTATGTACATACAAATCATCAACGAGGTTATGGACACAAACAGTCAGAAGTGCCGCCAATAGTCCTATTGCTAGTGCCCGGTCATTCCCAGACCTCAGCGAGGAGCCGTGTGTTCCGTGAGATCGATAATAAGTGAACATCTTCAATGGATGTGCCAGTAGAATGAGCTTGTTCTTCGTACCCAGCGGTGCATGTGCCTGGATGTTATTTAACTTGGGGGGCAATGAACTTGCCTGGGCCTTCGCTTGCTTATATTTCTTATTGATATTGGTATATGCTGTCCCTCCGGCAACAAAAATTGCCATGAGGAACAGTAAAAAGGCCGTCAATCCAATAGCACCTGTTTCGGCGGCAATATTGATGTAATAATTATGTGCATGCCCTAATGAATTGACGAAAATCGTTACATAGTACCGTGAGTACGCGTCTGGGTAGTTACCAATGCCAACGCCGGTAAGAGGGTGATCCACGAACATACGCACCCCGGCGATCCAGTGTGCCAGCCGCTCTGCCGTTGAATAGTCCTGTGTACTTGGTTCAATAAACGAAATCTGAATGGCCCCCAGGTATTTTAAAAGCGGCGTAATCACGTAGGCCGGAATCCAATCGGTGAAGAATACCTCTATAACAACAAGTCCTCCCAATGCGAGCAACGCTACCAACTTCCGCAGGTGCGGCAATCCCACGATTACAATGAACAGTAGTGCTGTCGCGATAGCGATTTCTCCTCCGCGTGATTGGGTGAGGTATACCGCTGCTGCGAGTAAAACGCTGGTCAGCCCTGCCAGTACACGTGTCAACCATGTACTGCCAAGCAACATCAAAGCCAGCGCAATACTTAGTGGTAGATTGAGATATCCTGCAAAAGGATTAGGCTGTTCAAATGTACCATAAACACGTAGGCTCGTATCTCGAATAAAAGTTTCAGGCCCTAGATTAAAAAATGCCTGCAAATAGCCCAAAAAAGCTTGTGTGATTCCCCCTAGTAAAACAAGCACGATAATCGTCCAGATCTGCTGGCGGGTTCGCACATACTGTGAGCCAATGAGCACCAGTACCAGAAATTCCAGCCACTTGCTAACCTCTTTTAGACTTGAACTGAGGCTGAGGGACCCCCTCGTAGAGAGCACCATCGTGCCAATGAGCAAAAATATTGCAAAAATAAGATAGAGGGGGACAGTTGAGTTCCCTCGGTCAAGAGGCCCTGCGGCTTCCCCACGCCCATTGGAGATAGTTGGCCGCAGCGCGAAACTCATCAGCCAGCCAGAGCCTAGCAGGACCACCAGGATATCAGCGCTATTCGCGTGCAGACTGGCAATATCGACTATATCGAGCGAACCCCAGGGTACGGCAAAAGCCATCAGATAGAGCGCTGTGCGAGGGCGGAGCATTGTCCATACCAATAGTACGCCATACAATGGCAGGCGAAAATTCCATGGCTCTCGCAGCCCGATCAGAAGAATAAGCGCGCATATAGCCCCACTTAAACCAATCAGGTTGGGTAGCGTCAGTTGTTCACGCAAAAATATTCTGGCTCTTTCCAGCCATGAAACTTGGCGAATTGGAGAGAATCCGCCTGCGCTAGCATTATGCATGATGCTCGCAAATTTCTAGATTGTAGCCACTATACTAACGTCGAAGGTTGAGAGATCGTTTTGCTGAACCATTCAATGGTGCGTAGCAAGCCGCTCTCAATGCTTACCTGAGGGCTCCATTCCAGCAGGCGTTGCGCCTTGGAGATATCTGGGCGACGGCGTTCTGGATCATCGGTGCGGTGTGGTTCGAATATCAAGGTCGAACTGGCCTCACACAATTGAATAATGATACGTGCAAATTCGAGTACCGAGTGTTCTTCGGTGTTTCCCAGGTTAAATACATCGCCTGCTGTATGCGGTCGAAACATTGCCCGCATCAAGCCATCTACCAGGTCGCTCACATAACAGATACTGCGCGTATTACTTCCGTCACCATAAATCGTCAGTGGCTTATTGCGTAATGCCTGCGTAATGAAATTGGGGATCATACGTCCATCGTTTATCTGGCTATTGGGTCCATAGGTATTAAAGATACGCACAATCCGCGCGTTGACCTGGAACTGCCGGAAATATTCCATCGTCAGCGTCTCACCCAGGCGCTTGCTCTCGTCGTAGCATGCGCGCGGCCCAACCGGATTAACATTTCCCCAGTAATCTTCGCGCTGTGGATGCTCGAGTGGATCCCCGTATACCTCGGAGGTTGAAGATATCAGGAACATGGCATTCTGCTTCTTTGCCTGCTCAAGCATTTGGTATGTCCCCTGGCTATTGACCAGAATGGTCTCAATAGGGTGGTCCATATAGCCCACAGGACTGGCGGGACTCGCCAGGTGGAATATCGCCTCGGCCTCAAAGTCAAATGGTATTATCACATCGTGACGTAAATAAGTAAAGTGTGAGTGGTTGAGTAGAGGCTCAATATTTCGCTCAGATCCTGTAATCAGATTATCTACGCACAGCACGCTGTGACCTTCATTCAGCAAACGAGTACATAAATGAGAACCAATAAAACCTGCTCCGCCGGTAACAACAATTTTCAAGGAACTAGACCTCCAACTAAAAAAGTAATCAGTTTTTAACTATTATACCTTACCAGTCGAGACGGTTTGGTAGCATGATGGTAACGGTTCTGGACCGGCCAGGCCGATATGGATAATGATGGTTAAGGATGGAACAGAAATGTGTCTAAAGGAATACCGTTGTTATGGCTCTAAATTTCTCCCATGTTTCCGTTTCCAGCGCCTGTATATCACCTCATCGCCCCAACTGAGAAAGCCAGCAGTCGTCAGGCCATGCACAATAATCACCGCCAGCAGCGAGCGTGGCGTCGGTTGCGCCAGGTATATCAAGCTAAAGACCACTCCCGCCAGTCCAACCCCGCCAACGCTTCTCCAACTCCACTTGCCCAGTCGATGATAAAGCGTGTAAGCCACTGTACTTACCAGCCATCCCCAGCCAATCCACCCCGTCCATTGTGTCACAGCACCCCATACAAATCCCCGGAAAAACAACTCTTCAACCGGAGCATTGATAAACAGGTAGAAAAATCCCTGTAAAAAATGATCGCCCACGGTAGGCCAGCGAAACCAGGGACCAACGATAAACATACGATACACTGTCGCAAAGGCAGCCATGAAGATACCGATGAGCAAACCTATGAATAGCTGTTCAGCCACATTTCCCCATGTCAACCCCAAAAATGAGAGCGGCAAGTGTAACACAGCAATATACAATAAAGGTATAACGGCCAATGGGATGATGCGCATCAGCAAATCAGGCCACATCCACTTCCACGAGTCTGCAATAGTCGACCGTACAACTTCAGAGGATTTTATTGACGACACCGACTTCCCTCTTCTCAGTAGAAAAACTTGCGGGGTTTGCGTAGTAGTCATCAAGTAAGTGTAATCAAACGCTGGTTACTTGTCTAGTATTTCATTTCCAACTTCTCCAACGCTTCGTCAACTTCCCTTCTTGTAAACCCGCTCATTCGTAAATCTTCATCGCTTCTGCCCCGCAGCTTCATATAAAAAGCCTTTCCTTGTTCAATAATTCTGGGGTCAACAGGCCTTTCAGACTCCTTCACCGCCTCATTGAGCATATCCCTTGCCCTGGCATACTGACCCGCGGCAACAAAAAAACTGAACAGCCGGGTATACGTATCCCGTGGCAGGTCAAATGTCTCCATTGCCTGCAAATCATAATCAATGGCCGAGGCAATATCTATGTCCCCGGCTTCGTCCTCATGCTTTGCAACCTCGAGGAAGAAATGCAACGATTTCAGATACCGGAAGTAGCTCTCGTCTTCGTTACCCATCTCCACGTAAATATCTCCCTCTTCCTTGAGCAAGAGAGCGATCCACGCGCATTTTTGTACGTTCAAAATGCCCAGCGGCGACAGTAACTGTAAAAGCATCTCTTCGGAGGCGGAATGTACAAAGCTCGCGGTAAACCCGGTGGTCTGCAAGAAAATATCGTCGATATAAATAAGCGCTTCTTCATGCTTGTTGCTTTTTCGTAACTGCAATATAACCGCCAGCGCCCTGCCAAATCGCTCCGCTATTCTCAGAATGTAATCTTTGTTCATCATATGGGTTAACTATCCCCACTGATTTTTAGAGGCGCGGCTTTTCTCCATAGGCCGAGAACCCACGCCTCTAAAAAACATACAAAATCATGATAATCTCTCGATCGCCTCGCCAATCCTTGCCATACTGTGCTCACGACCGAGCACTTCCATCGTCTCGAACAGCGGCGGCGTCGCCGTTCGCCCGCTAATGGCGACGCGAATCGCTCCAAAAAGCTGCCCCGGTTTCATACCAAGCTCTGCCGCCAGCTCCCGTATCGGCGGTTCCATCTCCTCGTGCTTCCATGCCATAAGTTTATTGAGCAGCTCTCGCGCTCGCACCAGCCCATCACGCGTCTGCACAAAATCCATCCCCTTCTGCACCAGCATCGCCGTCTCATAGTGCAACCTGTCAACAAAGAAAAACGATACCACTTCTGCTGCCTCACCGAGCGTTTTCAATCGCTCATGCTCCAGGTGCAGAACACTGGCCGTATATTCCCTGTCAAGCGGCCGCCTGACGCTATCCGGTAGCCCGCCCATTTCCTCTGGACGCTCCATATATGGCAGAGTCCTCTCGACTAAATCCTCTAACGACATTTGCCGGATATACACCCCATTCATCCACAACAGCTTGTCGGGATCATAGATACCGCCGGCAGACCCGATGCGCTCCAGCGTAAAGACACGAATCAACTCCTCGCGAGTAAACAGCTCGGTCTTATCGTCGTAAGCCCAGCCGATCAGTGCCAGGAAATTGAATACCGCTTCCGGTAGGTATCCCTTCTCCTGGAGTTCTATCCACGACGGTGCGTTGTGTCTCTTGCTCAGCTTCTTCTTGTCTTTCCCCAGCACATTCGGCACATGGTAGAAAAGCGGCTGTTTCCAACCCAGCGCTTTATAGATTTGTACATGTCGTGGCGCGCTGGAAATCCAATCATCTCCGCGCAGCATATGGGTAATCCCCATCATGTGGTCATCCACAATATGTGCCAGGTGATAGAGCGCAAAGCCATCCGATTTGAGAATAACCGCGTCGTCGATATCGGCATTCTTAAAGGTGATATCTCCATGTATTTCGTCGTGTACGACCGTCTCACCATCTTCTGGCATAGCGAAGCGCACCACCCATTTGAGTCCGGCCGCCTCGTTTTTGGCACGCTCCTCGTCAGTAAGGTAGCGGCAGTGACGATCGTAGCGCGGTGGCAACTTTTGGGCCGCCTGAGCACTGCGCATCTGCTCCAGGCGCTCAGGTGTACAGTAACAACGATAAGCATGCCCGGATTCAATCAACTGGTGTGCATACTGCTGGTAGAGCGCCTTGCGCTGCGTCTGATAATATGGACCATATGTGCCACCAACAAGTGGCCCCTCGTCATAATCAACGCCTAGCCAGCGCATCCCATCCAGCAATACCTCGATTGACCCTTCTACCGTCCTGGCTATATCTGTATCTTCAATACGCAGAATCAATGAACCACCGCTATGTCGCGCGTAAAGCCAGCTAAAGAGAATAGTGCGATACCCTCCAATATGCATAAAGCCTGTCGGGCTTGGAGCAAAACGTAAACGTGGCTTACTCTCCATTCCCTCGGTTCTCTGCTGCTCAACATCATTGTCAATCTGTGGCATAAATGAAAAATCTTCCTCTCCCTGGTCACAAAATGTTTGCCCCATTGTAACACAACCCACAAATCAGTATAATATTCACCAATGACAACAATTTCTCATTCCCACCTTTTACCAGACACATCAACCTTCACCCCTGAAGGCGTATTTCATATAGCCTATCACTCTGTTCCCGCGTTAGTTAAGCAGTGTGGCACGCCACTATACATATATAACCTTGTCCCCCGCCCAGCCGTATTGTTAATTGATGAACAGAACATTCATCTCATGGAGCGGCGCGAAACATATCAGGACCTATTCTCCCGCTACTAACATTGTCTTGTAATGAAAGGGCGATATCGCCGAATGTAGGGATGATCCTTGTGGTTATCCAGGATGTGGAGTTTGGCCATGTGGCCTCATGATAAATACTTTCAAGAGCTAGATGAGCACAATGCTCCAACCGAGCCGCTAAACGCCTTCCATCCACCATCAAATTGGGCTGGCATTTCTGCAGGCGAACCCTTCGTGTTTGATGAACCTGTCCCCGCCCCAAATCCATATGAGCGCCCATTCCCTGCTCTTGGCAATGCTACAGCAAATCCATACCCAGGCTCCCCAGCAATACCGGCCTATCCTGTCTTGCCGCCCTTACCATCTTCAGCTAAAAATAAAAAAAGGCGACGACCTACCGGAGGTACATCGCCAGCCTACCCATTTGTACCGTCCAAACCCATGCAGCAAGCGCGGACAAACCCCAACTTCATACCATTGTTTGTAGGGACATTCTTCGTCGCCGTACAACTACTACTACTCGTTCGTTTCGCGCTAAAACTCTTAGATCTGCACGGGCTGAATGGCAGCGTACCTTGGGTAGCTCTTATCTATGCTGTCAGTAATCTCTTCGTCTTGCCTTTCCGCCTCATCTTGCACAATCTATCCTTGCCCATTCCCGCGTCTCTAGAACTCTATACCCTACTAGCTATCCTCACCTATGGCTTGTTTTCTCGTATTCTGGTGCGATTCTTGAAAGCTATCTTGCGCTAAAATTGAGAATATGTGTAAAAAATCTCAACCCTTCTCGCTTAATCTTTCCCAAACTCATCCAACACATCCAGGGTATTGATAAAATCGCGGTAGGCATCCAGGTTATCTTGATCGATCTCTATTTTGTCTCTCTTCTGCTCCGCCTTCGATAATGCCTGTCCTTCGTCCGTCTCAAGCGCCACGCCCGCACGCTCCAGCACACTGTCTTCAACGAAAATTTGCGTCTTTGCTCGTACAGCTAGGGCAATAGCATCGCTGGGGCGTGAATCAATTTCAACATGTCTACCAGCGACGTCTAGCACAATCCGCGCGTAGAAAATGTCTTCGATCAGATCCGAAATGACAATACTCTCAATATTAGCCCCAAGCTCGCCGATGACATTCTTCAGCAGGTCATGCGTCAATGGTCGAGGCGATGACGTTCCCTGTAGTTCAACAGCGATAGCGTATGCCTCCGCATGCGCAATCCAGATGAACAGGTAGCGTTCCTGCTTAGTTGCTTTCAAGATGACCACACGTTGTTGCGTGGCCAGGTTTATACGCACACTTTCAACTGTCATCTCAACCATATATTTGAACTCCCTTTTCTATGGCTGGGGTCCGTCGAGTCTCTGACGTTTCTATTGTACACCTATTCCTAAACAATTGGACGATGTCTCCATTGTACACTTATCCGAAGCTAGGCGCAAATGAAGAAGACTGTCCCATATCTTCTACAACACTAGTAGGTATTTACTCTCTTCACTCTTCTTTTGAGAGTATAGCAAAATGTTCCCACTATTCCAAGTCCCCGCGACCAAATTGTCATAGGAAAAAAAATTCTGAAAATACGTTCGATAAAGCTTGTATTGCACCAAAACTTGTGCTATCATAGATTTGAATGGCCGTTCTATTTTTTGTAGTCAGGCTACAACAAAACAGGCCGAAACAGAAAGGCGGGAACAAGGCGCTATGTCATCAGATCAAACAACTGACATTCAGCAGCGAATGTACAACTTTATCGTAAATTATATGAAATCAGAAAAGATGCCACCAACCAATCGCGAGATCGGTCGGGAGCTGAAAATTGCCAGCACTGGACATGTCGACTATCATCTCACCATGTTGGAGAAAAAGGGTTTGATCACTCGTCAACCCAAAAAAAGCCGCGGCATCAAGCTTACAAAAACTGTTACAGGTATTCCCGTCATGGGTTCAATCGCTGCTGGTCAACCCCTCGAAATCTCCACTGATCCAGAGGAAATGCTCGACGCCGGGCGTGAGCTGGAGCATGACAACACCTACGCCTTAATCGTAAGAGGTCGCTCCATGATCGAAGATCACATTTGTGATGGGGATTATGTCGTCATCAAACCTCAAGAATCTTGTGACAATGGCGATATTGTCGTCGCTGTTCATTTGCAAGATGGCATGAGAGGTAGTGCTACCCTCAAACGTTTCTTCCAGGAGAAAGAGCACGACCGTGTACGCTTGCAACCGGCTAACTCCGAATTAGACCCCATCCTCATCTCAAAAAGCGAATGGGATGAAGAGTGGAGGGTGCAAGGGAAGGTAGTAGCCATTTTCCGCCGTCACGCCGCGTAAAGAACATCTCGCTCTTTCTAGACCATTCAAGCGCTTCTTCTCATGGGGAAGTATCCAGCAATAACCTTGCTGGCAACTTCCCCACGAAAAGCGCTTGCTCTGTTTCCGCGCTCTTTCCCTAAAAGTACCATCCAGGTATAATCCTTATGTTGTGCATTCACTGTCTTCACGATAGGTAGGTCGTCCGTCTATATAATTTTAGTATTACGCTCCACACCCATTTTCACACCGAATCATCGTGAACCCTCTATTTGACTTGTACTCTCAAGCTGATTGTGGTATATTCTTGATATCAGGTCTTTCATTATAGCAGTACCGAAATGGAGTTATTTGAATGAGAGCTGCCGCTGTGGCCTTGGTCTTGATCGTTGGCGCTGCAGTTGTCCTCTGGTATGGTAACACTCTTAATTCGTGGGTTCTTGGTGGATTGATTGGTGGGTTGGCGGCTTTGCTTCTGAGCATTCCGATTTCCCTGGTCTTATTCTCCTACTTTTCTCGTCGTCATGACGAGCGGCTTCGGGCTGATGGTCAAGAAGAAATTTCCCTGGCCCAAATCCATGAATACATTGATGTCCCTGGAGATTTATACGGAACTGAGGTTGAACTGCTTCCGCCGGCAGAATACGAACAGGATGTCTTTAGAACATCAACCGGACGACAATTTGTGCCGCCTTATCCCATGCTGCCCGCGGCTAGACATAGTCAGCAAGCGGCTGCGGAGAATCAGGTCTATCGTCAGCGTACAACAGAATACCCGCTGCAACCGGTACGACCACCTCGGTCTGCTCCTCTCGCTCCTATAAATCGTGGCGGCGCAAATGTAGCTCCTCCGCGTCGACCGAATCCTGCCAGGCAGGTTCGTCATCCAGGTTTTCCAGGGTATCAACCAACCTCACCTCGGGCTCTTCATCAGACCGCCGCATTACGCGCAGCGCGTCAGGAGGCGGCGCAGCAGTATGATGGCCTCGAAGTCTATCCAACGAACACTTCAAAAAGACTTCCTGTAGTTCGCCCTGCGCAAAACCTGGTACCACAACAGTATCAGCCGCGCGTAAAACGCCCGGCACAAAGACTTCAACCCCAGGCCCCGGATCAGTATCGCCCAAAGCGTACTGTCGATGGTACCTCGATACCAACTGCCCCTGATCGTGCGTTGCCCGCTCCCGCTTCGGGTAATCGGCGCCAGTTCGCTCAGGATACAGATTATCGGCGTGAGCAACAAACCGATCATCTTAGCAGGCGCAATCCACAAACTGGCCAAATTCGACAGCCGACCGGGCCTGTAACGCGCAATCCCCAGATTGATGCCCAGCCACGCGATCCCGACATTATGACCGGCAGCCTCCAAAGGCCCCTGGTACGCCGGGCGCCATATATGTACGAAGATGATCCCTTGCGCCACGAATTGGCCCAACAGATCGACGTTCCCTCTATACAACGCCGCGCTTCGCGTTTCGAAGACGAAGAAGACCAGGATGACTAATTCCTTTTGTCGCTAAATCTCCCCACTCCAAAGTGATGAAGAAAAGTGAGAGCTGGCCGGTTCTTCTCTTTCCAAAATGAAGAAAAGTGAGAGCTGGGCTGGGGCCGCGGCGCCAGGGCCGCGCGGAGTTTTATTGGTGTGGGGGCGGCGGGGGGGGGGGGT
>JBGQJX010000008.1:0-26085 GCA_041499255.1 Ktedonobacteraceae bacterium
GACGTGATGAAGGAATCGGCCCAGGCTGCACTTTCGTATGCGCGGTCGCGCGCCAGTCAATTTGGCCTGGAGCCGCGTTTTTACGAGAAGTATGATATTCACCTGCATTTGCCCGCCGGTGGCATTCCAAAAGATGGGCCATCGGCTGGTATTACGATGGCGGCAGCGCTCATTTCGGCGCTGACAAAACGGGCCACGCACCGTGACGTGGCGATGACCGGGGAGATTACGCTGCGCGGGCGCGTGCTGCCTATCGGCGGCGTGAAGGAGAAGGTATTGGCAGCACACAGGGCGGGGATTAAAACGTTTATTCTGCCGAAACGGAATATGAAAGACCTGGAAGATGTGCCCCGTGAGATCCTGCGCGAAATGCGCTTTGTGCCAGTCGAACGTATGGACAGCGTGATCGCGGTGGCCCTACACGAAGCTCCTCTCGCCGTCGATATGGAGGAAATAGGACAGAGGGGTGTCGTAGATAAGACTGTGAACAGCAAAACAGGTTCGCGTCCCCTGGTTAGAAACGCGACATTGCCTCCTGTGCGCGATAGAATACGCGCTGGAGGTGGTCTGGCGAATGACTTGTGACATCTGTAGTATTGGGTGATGTACCCTCCAGCCAAAAAGTGCTACAATAACGGTATGAATGAACTAACTTCTCAAATTGAACGCCTGCTGGGACGCGTCCAGAAAACAATGGTGCGTCTTTGACCTGGCTACAAAGAAAACACAAATAAGCACGCTTGAAACAGAGAGCATGGCGGAGGATTTCTGGTCCGATAACCGCAAGGCTCAGGCACAAATGCAGCAATTGAATGCGCTGCGCGAAGAGGTTACTACGTGGGAGGAGATCGAAACGCAACTGAAGGACCTGCTGGGATTGGCTGAATTATTGGAGGAAGAGCCAGATGAAGAAATGCAGGCCGAGGTGGCGCAATCAGTGGCCGAGATCGAGAAAAAAGTTGAGCAACTGCAATTTTCGCTGATGTTAAGTGGAGAGCATGATGAGCGCGATGCCCTTCTAAGCATTCACGCTGGCAGTGGCGGCGTTGACGCACAGGATTGGGCTGAGATGCTACTGCGCATGTACCTGCGCTGGGCAGAGCAGCATAAGTTCCGCACGGAAATCTACGATTACAGCGAGGGTGAAGAGGCTGGCATAAAAAGTGTCACCGTCGAAATCAGGGGCCGCTACGCGTATGGCTACTTGCGATCGGAGATAGGAACCCATCGGCTGATCCGCCTGTCGCCGTTTGACGCCGCACATCGCAGGCATACATCATTTGCCAAAGTCGAGGTCCTGCCCGATATTGAGGATGCGATCGAGATTACGATTCGTCCAGAGGATATCGAGGTGGATACATACCGTTCGACCGGCGCCGGCGGACAGCATGTAAACAAGACCGATTCCGCGGTACGCATGCGCCATATAACTAGCGGAATTGTGGTGACCTGTCAGAATGAGCGCTCACAGATCCAGAATCGCGAGGTGGCGATGAAATTGCTGAAGGCTCGCCTGTACGAACTGGAGCAGAAGAAACACGAAGAGGAGACGGCGCGACTCAAAGGTGAGCATGTGCAGGCTGACTTCGGTACCCAGATTCGCTCGGTGACCATTCACCCCTATACTATCGTGAAGGATCACCGCACGAACTTTGAGACGAGCGATACAGAGGGGTACCTGGCGGGAAATATAGATCCGTTCATTTACGCGTACCTGCAAGCCAGGGCGGGTGGCGTAGCGGCGGAAGTGTAGAAAGATACATCATGACCCTAAATGACGCCGAAAAATGTACCTGGACGCAACCCAGGTACATTTTTCGGCGTCATTTGTGCTTGACGGAACGTGTAGCACCTGTTATCCTTAGACCATAGGATGTTGCAATGTGTGAGCAACTGGTATGGCTACTACCAATCTGCCCTTCATTCTACAATAACCGTAGAAGAAACTGCTAAACCCAGGGATGAAAAAGAAGGCACAGGGTAGGTCATGGCAGAAGAAAGATGAAAGTTTATTCATCGAGGTAGCTGACACAAAATGCAATTTGTGGTATGATAGCGACAGCATGGATACCAACCTGCTGTGGGGATGCGGATGCAGCGGCGGAGGCTCCCCCTCGGCTTACTTATTTGCCTGGCTTTGCTACATGGTAGAGCAGGTAAATATTATCCTCCAAGGATAAGGAAGGAGGCGATTTCGTGGAAAACGCATTTCCCCGGTGTCGCAAATGTAGTGAAGGTGATCTGGTTCCGCTCTCGGATTTCGGTAGCCAGGGAGCTTCCATTGAGTACAAGGCCTGGGTCTGCACTAATCCCTCTTGCCTGTACAATATCAAGATCCGTAATGGCGATATCATCATTAACGAACCCATTAGCGACGGGTCACTTCATTCGTATCGCGGCAGCCGCCAATAAGGTTGTAAGAGACTAGTGATTCTGTCACTGGCCTGAGAAGCCCTATTTTACGGTTGTTGTTGTACGACAGGACGAGGAGGCAAAAGGCATGTATTTGTACCTTTTGCCTTTTATCTTATGCAGAGGGATATTTACCAGGTGAGATATCTGGTGGGTTGCCCTCTTTTTTTCAGTGTTAAAGCGGGTAAATAAAGGAGTCAATGCTAACGTGCTCAACAGATTCTTTGGGCAGAAACCTCAAGAAGAACCGAAAAAAGATACAGTGGCTTCTCAGGAGCGCGTAGAAAGTGATTCCGTGTCTGAGCAAAGCTTTAATCCATTCAAGAACAGTCTGAGCCGCACCCGGCAAATTTTTAGCCGCATGGGAGATGCATTCAGGCAGAACGAGATTACTCCTGAGCTATGGGATGAGCTCGAAGAATCTCTCTTGCGCGCAGATGTTGGTCCCAGCACGACGATGTGGCTGATAGAGCGTTTGCAGCAGCGAGTCATTGAAGAGAAAATGAAAAGCGGGACGCAGGTGCAGCGGGCGCTGCGCGAAGAATTGACAAAACTGCTTGGGAAGCCCGCTGGTCTACGCTTCGCCCCTGATTCCACGCTGACGGTGATCCTGGTTATTGGCGTCAATGGCTCAGGCAAAACGACCACCATCGCGAAATTAGCCTATCGTCTCACGCGAGAAGGACATAACGTAATGCTTGCCGCCGCCGATACCTTCCGCGCGGCAGCCATTGATCAGCTCAAAGTATGGGCTGAGCGCGTTGGCGTGCCGGTGATAAGCCAGAACCCTGGTTCTGATCCAGGCGCGGTAGTCTATGATGCCATCCAGGCCGCAACATCCAGGGGTTGTGACGTTCTCATCGTGGACACGGCAGGCCGTCTGCAGACGAAGTACAACCTGATGGAAGAACTGAAGAAGATCAATAAAGTTATTCAAAAATTTATCCCAAAAGGGCCGCAAGAGTTATTGATCGTGATGGATGCGACGACAGGCCAGAATGCCCTTTTACAGGCGCGCCAGTTTGCTGCCGATATTGGCCTGACAGGGGTAGTGATCACAAAATTGGATAGTACAGCTAAAGGAGGGTTTGCCTTTGCCGTTGCCGATGACCTCGGTGTGCCCATCAAATTTATCGGCACTGGAGAGAAGGTTGAGCACCTGGCGCCTTTTGATCCACAGAGTTTTGTGGCCGCGCTCTTTGCACAAGACTGACGAGGAGGTTGTTTATGGTCAAAGAAGCCGAAGTACCGTCCACAGCGCAGTCATCCTCGCATAACCAGACCAGGCCAGGCAAACCCTTTGCGGGAAACCTGGCGCTCAAGTGCCCAAAGTGCAAAGAGATGTTGGTGGGCCGCGACTGGGAAAAAAACCTGAAGGTATGCTCGCGCTGTAGTTATCACTTTAAGCTCACCGCATATGAGCGCATCGAGTTACTGACTGACCGTGAGAGCTTCGTCGAAATAGATTCAGACATTATTTCTGTTGACCCACTCAATTTCGTGACCCGCTCGCAGGCCTATGCCACCAAGCTGAGGGAAGAGAGCGAGAATGTAGGATTGAATGAGGCTGTAGTGATTGGTCACGCTACCATCGAGAACTATCCCCTGGCACTGGCGGTTATGGACTTTCGCTTTATTGGCGGAAGCATGGGTTCGGCAGTGGGAGAAAAGATTACGCGAGCTATCGAACTGGGCATTGAGAAAAAAGTACCTGTACTGATTTCTTCAACTTCTGGCGGCGCGCGGATGCAGGAAGGGCTGTATTCGCTGATGCAGATGGCAAAGACCACAGCGGCCCTGGCAAAACTGGGAGAGGCGAGGTTGCCCTATTTTAGCCTGTTGACGGACCCGACGACTGGCGGGGTAACTGCCAGCTTTGCGATGCTCGGTGATGTGACCCTTGCTGAACCTGGCGCGTTGATCTGCTTCGCGGGACCGCGCGTGATCGAGGGATTTATGCATGTGAAACTCCCCGAAGGCGCAGTAACTTCCGAATTTGTGCTACAGCATGGGATGATCGACGCGATCGTGCACCGGCGCGATCTGCGGCAGACGCTAGCAAGGCTGCTCCGTTTCTACGCGAAAGCTGATAGGAAGAGCGGCGAATCACCAGAGGACAGTCATTCGCAAGAGCTGAAAACGCAGGAAAGGGGGAGAGAATGACATACGATCTGGAATTCGAGAAGCCGCTGGCCGAGTTAGATAAAAAGATTAGCGCCTTGCATCGCAAAGGCGACCGCATGAAGTCCGAAGAGCACCAGCAATTACAAGAGATGGAGCATGAACTGCGACGCCGCACCGAAGAGATTTACAGTAAACTGACAGCCTGGCAAACGGTGCTGGTGGCACGCCACAAAGATCGACCGTACGCGGCCGATTTCATTCGCTTGATGTGCGATGACTTTTTCGAGCTGCACGGAGATCGCACTTTTGGCGATGACCACGCAATCATGGCAGGGCCAGCCACGCTCAATGGCGAGACAGTGATATTCGTGTGCCACCAGAAAGGACGCGACACAAAGGAAAAACAGTTTCGTAACCTGGGAATGCCGAATCCAGAAGGCTATCGCAAGGCGGCGCGTGTGATGCAGCAGGCTGAAAAGTTCAATTTTCCTATTATTTGCTTGATCGATACACCGGCAGCATTCCCTGGATTAGAGGCCGAGGAACGTGGCCAGGCCGAATCAATTGCGTCGAATTTGTATTTGATGTCGCGGCTGGGCGTGCCCATTATTGCGGTAGTTATCGGGGAAGGAGGCAGCGGTGGCGCGTTAGCCATCAGCATTGCAGACCGCATTTTGATGTTAGAGTTTAGTATCTATTCCGTCGCTCCTCCAGAAGCTGCTGCGAACATTCTCTGGCGCGATCCCTCATTCGCGCCCCAAGCCGCCGAAGCGATGCGGATAAGCGCGCGCGAGCTCGAGGAAATCGGGCTTATCGACGGGTTGATTTCTGAGCCACCAGGAGGAGCCCATCGCAATTACCAGGCTACGGCTGACAACCTTAAAGAGGCGCTGACGAGGCAACTGGCAGAATTACGGCAGTATCCAATAGATGAATTGATTGAGATGCGCTACCAAAAGTTCAGAAATATCGGCAAATTCGGCAGGGTGGGAGGTTAAGAGAGTCTGTTTCTCTATTATTGATGCAATATCAGTTGGTACAAGCAGTTGACTCGATTCGTTACCTCTGCTATGATAGAGGCCGGGAACCAGCGACGAAGAAATTCTGGCTAGCGCACAGTTGAGGTGGAAAGACATGGGTGCATCTCCGACCTGGCAAAGCATTCTACAGCAAATTCTCAAGGCCCCGGGCGAACTACAACGAATGGCGGTATCTATCGGGCTATCGCAGATGACGCTCATGCGCTGGGCCAAAGGAGAGTCCAATCCTCAACGGCCTCATCTTACCCGTTTAGTACAGTTCATACCACCAGCATACCGCGATCAAATGTTGGAAGCGCTTGAAGCCACTTACCCAGATATTCACTCCTGGCAGAAAGATGAATCAGCAGAAAATATCCCCTCTGAATTTATTGCCCAACTGCTCAGTGTGTGCGCTACAACGACCGATACATTGCGTTTCTGGCGCGTTAGTGACATGGTTTTGAAGCAGGTTATCACTCAATTAGACCCCAATCAATTAGGGATGGCGGTGACATTGGTGCAATGCATGCCTCCTTGTGAGGCACAGGGCAATAAGATTCGCTCTTTGCGCGAGCGAGCAGGACGAGGCACATCCCCCTGGTCAGCCGACCTTGAACCGATAGCCCTTTTTCTTGGCATGGAATCATTAGCAGGCTATGCAACGGAATCGCGCCGCATTGTCAATGTTGACGACCTGACAAAGGAAAAACTGCTGCCAGCATATAGAACTGAGCACGAGGTTAGCGCGGCAGCACACCCAATTATGCTTGGAGGGAAGATCGCTGGATGTCTCGCGGCGTCCAGCACCCAGGTAGGTTATTTTACCCAGCAGCGACAAGTATTGCTGGGTGCCTTCAGCAATCTCGCGTCGCTGGCATTCGATAAAGAGGATTTCTATGACTCTAAATTGGTAGAACTGCGCGTGATGCCAACGCCCGCTTATCAACGACCGATACTGGATAGTTTTCGACTACGGGTCTCCCGGATGCTGACCAACGCGACGAATCAGCGGTTACGTATCAACAATACCGACGCGGAACGAAAAGCATGGCTGCAAATAGAAGAGGAGCTTCTTTCTCTCCCGGCCGATGCATACAAATTCTAAAACATAAGACACGAAAAACTGGCAGTTTGAGAACGCACTACTATTGTAAGCGATAGGTGACTTCACTGGCTTCTGCCCCATTGCGCCTGAGCATACTCGTAGCTGGTGTGGTATGGGCAACTTCACGTCCATTCTTGAAGACGTAGAGACGAACGGGCACGAGGCGCAGAGCTTCGAAAGCTGATGGGGCGTCTAAGACCAGAAAATCAGCGGGCTTTCCCTCTTCAATGCCGTAGTTATCCTGAATGCGCAGCGTTTTGGCCGCATTGGTGGTGACCAGGTCGAGGACGTCGTTGATCTCCTCGTAGCCGCTCATATGGCAGAAGAGGAGGGCCAGTTGCGCGGCAGCGAGCATATCACCTTTCCCCAGCGGGAACCAGGGGTCCATGATGGAGTCGTGCCCGAGAGCCACGTTGACGCCAGCCGCCAGCAATTCTTTGACGCGGGTGATACCCCTGCGCCTGGGATACGTGTCGAAGCGGCCCTGCAAGACAATGTTATCAAAGGGGTTGGCAATGACGTTAACCTGGGCACGGGCCAGCAGGCGAATGAGTTTGAAGGCATAGGCGTTATCATACGAGTGCATGGCGGTACAATGGCTCGCGGTGACACGTCCCTGCCAACCTTGTTGGATAGTATCGGCTGCCATGACCTCTGTGAAGCGCGAATGGGGATCATCGGTTTCATCACAATGACAGTCGATATCGCGGTTGAACTCTCTGGCAAGCGCAAAGGCATAATGAACATCTTCGACGCCCATGTCGCGCGTCCATTCGTAATGAGGTATGCCTCCAACAATATCACAGCCCATTTCCATGGCTTGCCGCATTAACTCACGACCGCCGGGAAAAGAGAAGATGCCATCCTGTGGGAAAGCGACCAGTTGCAGATTGCAGATATCGCGCACTTCTTCGCGGACCTCAATCAGTGCTCTCAGCGCGGTCAGGCTGGGATCGCAGACATCGACATGGCTGCGGATGTGCAGTGTTCCCTGAGCGACTTCCCAGCGGATCTCCTCAAGAGCACGTTTTTTGACATCTTCGATGGTCAGACTTGGCTTGCGCTCGCTCCAGATCTGGATTCCTTCGAGCAGGGTACCCGTTGTATTGTAGCGCGGCTGCCCAACGGTAAGAACGGCATCGAGATGGACATGGGCATCAATGAAGGGTGGGACTACCAGTCGCCCTCCCGCGTCGATTTCAAGTGTTGCGCTGCTGCCGGTGGGGAGTTCGCTGCTGATGCTGGCAAAACGTCCATTGTGGACGGCGATGTCTACCAATCCGCTATGACGATGGAGTTGGGCGTTGTGGATGATGAGATCGTACTGCATTGAGGATTCCTCTTACTACATTATGGACGGTGCCAAGATTTTTATATGTGAGGTTGGGGGTTTTGCAGACTGCGTCTGCAAAACCCCCAACCTCACATGAGACGTGTGATGGTAATGGTTGGAGCCGATTACCGTCCTGGATTGGCGTTCAGTTCGATGCGGCGCAGGATGAAGTAGGCAATTGCAGCGAAGACAAGGCCCAGCTCGAAGCCAACGTCCATACCGAAAGGAGGATTGACTAATTTGGCGATAGGCCCGACGTAGTAGAACTGCGCGGCGCCAAGCAAGACACCCACCAGGCCGATCGCCATTGATACGATGGCGGCCCAACCAATTGGGAGTCGGCTGGCAGTATTCCAATCATTGACATTGTACTGTCCACGACGGAAAACAAAGTGTTCTATAATGAGAATAATCGCCCAAGGACCTAGCCAGTACGCAATGATTAGCAGATAGTCGGTAAGTGTGTGCGCAAAGTTAGCTGAGGCAGGAAGCGCGATCAAAACGTAAAGCACTGCACCGATAAGCGTCCAGACGTACCGCTTGACGCGCTGGAAGGGACGGCCAAACACCTGCACGGACAGACCAAGGCTATAGTCGTTCGGGATATTGTTCGCAATGACACTCAGAGCAAGCAACACCAGAATAAGCGTTCCAAAACCTCCCAACGGTTTGACGATCGCGGCGAGTAGATCACCGACAAGTCCATTCGCGAATATAGTTCCCCAAGCGGCAAAAGTGGTAAAGGCCATGCCGAGCGTTTCTAGCAGCACGCAGGGAATGAAGACGCCCAGGAAGGTCAGCCAGAAGACGCGACTTGCGGGGGTCTCCTCAGGTTGATTGACGTTGTAGTCAGCAGCATAGGAACTCCACCCTGTAGCGAAACCATAAACGGCACCACCAAAGGAGAGCAAGCCAGCAATTTCAGCAGCCGCTGTTGTATTAGATGAAGCTACAAAACTAAAATGAGGTGCTGCTACAACAAACATGATGGCAAAAATGATGGCCATAGGAATCCAGGCCCAGCGTTCATAGCGGTGCACGTACCTGTAACCATAAATGCTGACCAGGGTGGTGAGTACCGCTAAGATGAGAATACCTGCCCAACTGGGAACTATTCCACCGCTCAGTGCAGAGACCAATTGACCACCAATAATGACGTTAACAACAGACCAGCCAATACACGCACCGACATTGAACAATGCCATGATGATGCCACCCACCCAACCAAAGGAGAAGCGTGAGATGGTCATCTGGCGTAGGCCCAACTTCGGGCCAAGCGTGGAGAAAAAGGCCACAGGTAAAACGCCCAATAAGTTGAAAATGATGATAACAGCCACACTATCCCAAAAACCAAGACCAAAGATCGGAACAGCTAGAGCACCAAGGCCGACGGTAGAGATTACGAGATTGGCTGAAAGCCACATGGTGAAATTGTCGAAAATACGAACATGGGTGCGGGTATCAGGAGAGACACGTTCAATGCCATGTGACTCAAGCCCCTTTTCTTCTGGGATGTTTACAACATCGGTAGCCATTTCTTCAACCTCCTGGAGAAAAAACTGATGTAAAGATGAACACATCCTGGTAGAAGGTTTGCCAGTCGAAGCCCTATCTCATCGGAGATAGCTGACGCTCAGAAGTTCTCCGCATCTCCTGAGAATGTTCAGCAATTGCTCAGTCAATTTCGTGTATGACTATTTGCTCTGTATGAGTGATACGTCATGAGGTTACACAGCGTACACGGCGGCATACACTACAATTGAGATACGCCAAGTATACCAGAAACAGCGCAAAGTAGCCAGGGGCCTGATTTCACAAACGAATAATAAACGAAATACGATATTTTTTTGCGAATTTATTAGAATAACGCGTCATAAGACGTTGCTTTTCGTATGTATATGCCAAAATTTTTACTAATTAGTGGTACAGAGTAGAATACACTGGACTATGTGCCGAAAAGTATGTACAATAGCGCATATATGCATATCATACATATTTCTCTGGTGAGTGTGTGAGTTATAAGCTTCTTCTATAACCACTTTCTTGTACCGCAAGCTTGACGCATACTATCATCTTTCAAGATTTCTTCAGGAGGTTGACATGGCTTCTTCGCACTCACACAAAGTAGCCCACGGCAGTTCCAGTGCCAATGAGAAGACGCAGTTACTCAAAGTTGAGCAGCTTGGGAAAGAGAACAGTGAGCTGAGTACGGCACTTTCCACCAGCCGAGAGGAAAATGCGTTACTGAATGAAGTTATATCGACGATCGGTTCAACGTTGAAGCTCGATGAAGTACTGAGCCACCTGGTCGATAGCATTGTTCGCGCTATCTCATGTCATGCTGCCTTCATTTATCTCTATAACAAGGATAAAGACAGACTTGTGCTGGCAAGCACCAGCGAACAATATGAATACCTGGTAGGGAAAATCGAATTGGGCCTGGGCGAAGGTATTACAGGATGGGTGGGATTGACTCTGAAGCCTGTGATCCTGAAAGATGAGGCAATGGAAGATCCTCGCTTTCACTATTTTCCCGAACTGGAAGAGGAAAAGTTCCAATCGATTATGACAGTGCCCATTATTGGGAAGGGACGCAACCTTACCGGCGTAATCACGATGCATACAGTCGCTCCCTACGAATTTACCGAACAACATCAAGCCTTTGTGAGTAATATAGCTACGCTGGCTGCCTCCGCCATTGAGAATGCCCAGCTCTATGAAAATACACAACGCAAGCTCAGTATCCTCACGTCACTGTCGGTCTTGAGTAAAACAATCAGTTCTGGCCTCTATCTTGATGATATGCTACGATCCCTGGCTACGCTGACGGTGCAAATAATGGAGGTCGATCTCTGCGTTATCATGTTGATGGACCAGGCACGAGGACGATTAGCGGTACGCGCCTCTTCACCTAATCTCAATGATCGAGCGTTGAACTTCCAACCTATCGAGGTTGACCGCAATATCTGGGAAAAGTTACGCGAAACCAATGAAGCCTCGTTCTATAAAGACAATGCGCGCAGTCAAACCGCTGATGTAAGTTTTCCCGCGCTGGAACGACTGAACCCACTGAAAGATTCACAATACAAGGCCTTGCTCTCTGCTCCGCTCATCGCGGGTACAGAGCATCTCGGCTTGATAAGTTGTTATGCCAGTAAAACGCGCCGCTACACCACCGAAGATCATACACTCCTGAGCACTATAGCCAACCAGGCGGCCATCGCGATTAAGAATAGCCACCTGGTAGATATGCTGGCACAGAAAAACCTGGTGAAGGGCTTCTTCGACGATCTTATGTTTGGCACATATGACGCGGAAGATACACTACGGCAAAGGGCCAACTTCCTGGGCTGCGATCTGCTCAAGCAGCATCTCGTGATACTGATAGAAATTTCACAGATAGATGAAGAGAGCGAAGACAAAAACGGACAACAGGGAACAGGGGGAACAGGGGGAACAGGGGGAACGGGCGCAGTACAGGGCAGTACGCAAATGTTACAGACTGAGGAGGAGCGCATGGCAGCCCACAAACGCATCAGTGGTATTATTCGTCGCCGCGTTCAGGACAGCTATCCCGGCTCGGTGCTTTACGAGCATGAAAATATTCTTACCGCTCTGTTGTGCTTGAGTAAAGATCCAGCCGGCACGCGTCTCAAAGTATGGCTACGGGATCTCTCTCGCCAGATGCACGGTGAGCATAACGTTCGCTTGTCGATTGGCGTTGGAAACCCCTGCCAGGGTATTAGCGACTACCGCCGCGGCTTTGCCGAGGCCAGCGAAGCACTGCAAATGGGGCAGAGCCTCAACCGGGAAGGCGGCGTTACTCACTTCAATGACCTGGGCGTCTATCGTTATCTTTATAAAATTGCGCGCATGGATGATTTACGCGATATGTACCAGGACCAGGTGGCGCGTATTGCAAGCTATGATCGTCGCAAAGGAACTGATTTGCTCGATACACTGGAAACATATCTTGAATGCGCAGGAAACCTTACCAAGACTTCTAACCGTCTTTTTGTGCATCGAAATACGTTAATTCAGCGACTAGAGCGTTTACAATCGCTGTGTGACATCGATTTACAGGAACGCGGCAACTGGCTGACGCTGCAAGTCGCTATCAAGGTGTACAAGTTACGCTCGAATGGAATTTAGAAAGAGTAGGCCAATAAAAATCAGCGCACCTCTCATTGTGGGTACGCTGATTTTTATTGGCCTGTTAGTAAGGTTAGATCATAGCGGCCAGGTTGCTCTCGGGCTCGGCAGCTTCCACCACTTCAGCAGAAACTTCCTCGCTGGTACGTTTACCCCGCAGAGGAATCTCCTTGAGGAAGAGTACCGCGATCAGGCCGAAGATCATGAGACCAAGGCTCAGTACGAAGACGTTGTGAATGCCCTGCGCCAGGCCAGTTTTGACCGCGTCAATGGCTATGTTGAACACTGCCAGGCCTTGCTGACCCTGTGCAGCAGCGACTCCACGCATCTTTGACAGAATATCCGGCGAGAGCAAAATCTGTGGATTACTGAACAGCGACACAAAGCGAGCCTGTATGGGCTGCAAGGCCGCCGCCGGAATGGGCAGCTTGCCCAGGCTATTGCTCAAAGCGCTCTTAAATGCAGGCAGGTATGCCGAGGTCATTAACGAACCCATAGCCGCCAGGCCAATCGTTCCACCGATAGAACGGAAGAAGACCAGCGCCGACGTTGCCTGACCGATTTTCTGTGGTATGGCATTCTGGACGATCAGGTTGTACAGGGCCATACCAAAGCCCATACCAAGACCGAGTACCAGCATGGCAATCAGGACATCATTGTTTGTGGCATTGACATCCAGGCGCAACAGCAGCAAGGAGCCTATGACACTGACGGCCATACCCACGATGGCAATCCATTTGTATTTGCCCAGGCGTGAGACCAACTGACCAGAGAGCACGCTACCGACAATCGAGGTCAGCATCAACGGTGTCAGAATGAGGCCGCTATTGGTGGCAGAAGTTCCGACAACACCCTGTACAAACAGGGGAATGAAGAAGATACTGCCGAACAAGGCCATACCAAAGATGACGGTGACGATGGTAGAGACGGTAAAGATGCTATTTTTAAACAAGCTCGGTTCAATAATTGGCTGCCCACCAAGCCGCTCCAGCCTGGCCTCATAGAAGACAAAGGCTGTTAAGGCGACCAGCGCACCAGCGAAAAGTCCAATAATCTGCGGTGAGAGCCAATCGTACTGGGTGCCTGCCCAGGTAAAGCCGAGCAGAACTGGCACAGTGCCAACGACCAATAACGCGGCGCCAATGTAGTCAATGGAGACCTTCCTGGACGCGCTGCGCAGCCACGGCATTAAGAAAATCAAGACCAGCATAGCAGCTATGCCGACAGGGATATTGACATAGAAAATCCAGCGCCAGGATGTATTCTGTGTAATCCAACCACCAAGGGTCGGGCCGATGATGGCCGATAGTCCCCAGACACCACCTGTGAGACCCTGCCATTTTCCGCGTTCGCGTGGCGTGAAGAGGTCAGCGACAATAGCAATGGCGATAGGCATAAGAGCACCAGCCCCAATTCCCTGGAGCGCGCGGAAGGCGATCAATTGATTCATGTCCTGCGCGGCGCCTGAGAGCGCTGACCCGATCAAAAACACCACAACGCCAAAGAGGAAAATTGGTTTGCGGCCAAAGAGATCGGAAAGTTTGCCATATATAGGCACCATGACGGTAGATGTCAGTAAGTAAGCGGTTGAGACCCAGGTGTAGCGATCAAAACCCTGTAGTTCGGCGATTACGCGAGGCATAGCTGTCGAGACGATGGTCTGGTCCAGCGATGCAAGCAACATGACCATCAGAACGCCGATCATGGTCAATATTGTGTCGCGCCGTGAATAACGCGGCTGTTCATACTCCTGGGAAGCAGCCGTTTGTATTGATTCCAATTCAGCAACATCAGAAGCAGATCCGATTGTTTTCATAGTTAACAGTTCCTTTTAAGTTAAGGTTAATACTATTGATCAGGTGGCGGCAATGCCTTTGAAGTAGATGCGCCCAAGTTGCCTGGAGACCTCTTCCTTGGACATCTGACCTTCGACCATGAGGCGATCATAGCTTTTTGGTGACAAGAGGCTAAAGAACGCGCTCACCATAACGGAGGTGGGGATTGTTGTATCGAATTCACCGGCGGCCTTGCCTTCTTCAAGCAGCGCGGTGATGAGCGCAGAAATCCGTTCCCAAATCTCACGCATGCAGCCTTTTTTCTCAACAAAAATCCTGCGTAAATCTGCGCTGTTAGATAGCGAGTAGAGTAGTTGAAAACGCTTGCTAAAAAAGCTGCCATAGAGGACATGCAAGATGGCCTCCATTTTCGCCCGAGCGGTCAACTCTGAGGCAATAGTGCTATCTACGAGCTGTTCAAATTTTTCCATGTCTTTCTCGAAGAGAGCGAATACCAGGTCTTCTTTACTGGAAAAGTGCAGGTAGACGGTCCCTTTAGCAATGCCGACACGAGAGGCTATCTCATCGATAGAGGTCTCATGATAACCCTTCTCCATTAAGACTTCTTCGGCTGCCTGGAGAATCAGGGCTTCGCGTTCCTGGCGTTGTTTCTCTTTGAGTGTGCGAGGTGTTGTTGTTTGTGTCATCGTTGACCCTCCCACCTATTGGGTGACTTATATGATATTTTCTGACTTTTTAACAATTTTATGACTTACAATAATTTTTATGACCGATTAGTCATATTTTATACGATGTGTTTGGAAATGTCAAGGGTTATTACAAAAAGAGCCCTGGGGCATAGAGCCGACCGCGGTCGGCTCTATGCCCCAGGGCTCTTTAACAGGCTGCGGAGCGATGCTGCCTTTGTCATTCCTAGAATGCGGCTGCATCCCTACAGTTTGTGTTCGGATAGTGGTATTACACTGTGTTCGTGGTTGTGGCCGTTTTGTCTTTCTTTTGCCGATTCCAGTCGGCAGTAGAGGCCGTCTATCTCGCAACAGGCTTCGCGGTGATCACTGCACTCAAATTGAATGGTAGCGTGACCGATATGGTACGTTTCATTGAGCATAGCGGTAAGAGACTGCAAGATGGGCGAACTGCCACTGGGAGGAAGGTCATTGATGAGCACGTGACAGGAGAGGGAATACATACCACTGGCGATACACCAGACATGCAGGTCATGCACGTTCTGCACGCCATCAATATGTTGCATATCTTCGACAAGGTGGGTAAGAGAGATATCTTTGGGAACGGATTCCAGGAGAATGTCGGTGGTCTCGCGCAGAATACCCCATGCTCCTACGGCGATCAGCACAGCAATAGCGACAGAGAGCAGCGGGTCAACCACTGTCCAACCAGTCAAGAGGATGATGACACCGGCGACAATAACGCCGACGGAGGCCATTACATCGCCAAAAACGTGAAGGGTCGCGGCCCGTACATTGAGGCTGTGGCCCTCTTTCTGTAAGCCGAAACCAATGTAGAGGTTAACGGCGATACCAATGCCAGCCGCGAGGAACATTACTAAGGGTTGTACCGGTTCTGGATGTTGAAAACGCTGGATGGCTTCCCAGATAATGGCAATGGCGATGACGATGAGGGTGACGGAGTTGACCAGGGCGACCAGAATGCCCACGCGATGGTAGCCAAAGGTCTTGCGGGCATTGGCGGGTCTTTCAGCCTGTACAACGGCAAACCAGGCTAAACCAAGCGCAAAAACGTCGGTGATGACATGGCCGGCATCGGAGAGCAGGGCCAGCGAATTGGCGACAATACCACCGACGAGTTCAGCAACGAGAATAATAATCGTCAAGAAGAAGGCGATGCGCAAAGTCTTTTTGGCCATGCCATGGGTATGATTGTGGCTGTGCCCACTATGTTGATCACTCATGCCGACACCTGCATCTCTCTTTTATTTTAAAGGAGTGGGGAGGCAATTCGTTCATATTTTCATATCTGTACATATATGCACCTATCTACCATTATTATAACTCAGGGATGCTCTTTCGACAAATTGGTAAGCTTGCATACCTATTCATTCACATGTTAGACTAAGGCGTGTCTACTTCATCTATTCGTACAACATATGACCCATGGTGGCGACGGCTACGGCCTCGCCTGACACTGGTATACGCGCTTGTCGCCCTGGCGCTGCTTATCATCAGTTTGATCGGACACGCTCGCCTATTGAGCGAGTCAGGAAAAACCTTTGGCGGTTTTTTCTGGGCAATCGATACTGATGGACAGGTGGTTGTTGTTTCCGCTTTACCGCAAAGCGGCGCATTTGTCGCATCTGTTTCACTCACCAACACCGACCATATCATTGGGGTTGTCGTCAAGAATAAGAATGGTGAAGTGGTATATTCCAGGCAGCAAAATCAATTCCTCACTGAGGCGGCACCGCTAACTGAAGCCTACAAGCAAGCCCGTCCCGGCGATAGCATTACATATACTATCCAGCATTCGAACGATACCACGGGGCAGGCGACACTGCCGGCTATGCAGTTCAGCTGGGAGATGTGGCTTGAGAATTATGGCCTGGCGCTGCTCGCGGGTATTAGCTGGCTGCTGGTGGGGACACTATTGTTGGTCACTGCCCAGGATTGGACCGGGGCAGTTGAAGGTATTACGCTGCTGCCGCCAGCGATGCTCTTCCTGCTATATAGCCACTGGGGCAACGTCCAACAAACCAATCCAGCGGATATCGTTTTCCAGCTGCTGTGGGTGCCCTCATTTGCCTTGCTTGGAGCGGCCTTCATCCATCTTAGCTTGACGTATCGACCAGAGGCGATGAGCGCGCCGCGCCGCCGCCCGCGACTGATGATAGATGGTCTGCCTTACTTACCACTCATCGCATTGGTCGCCTTTGAGTGGAGTTCATTTCTCATCTTTGGCAGGGTGGCCGGGCGGCCTCATTTCATCGTTGCTCTCGGTTACGGGGTTTTCGGCGGTGTGTTGAGCCTGGTGATCGGCGTCACATCGCTGTTACGAGTCAGTCACATGTTGCCAGGGACACGCATCCCAGATAATGTGCGCCGCCGCGTTGGAGATCTGCTCACGCTGTGGATTGGAGGAGTAGGACTGGGGTTCTGCCTCGGTATTCTGCCCATCCTGCTCATAGGCCAACCATTATTGCCACTGGAGATCTTCTTCGCGCTGGCGTTCGTGTATCCTTTGCTCCTGCTCTACGCCATTCGTTCTTTACGCCTGATCAACCAACTTCAAATTACACTGGAGCAGCGCGAAGAGGCATTGCGCCAGCAGCAGAAAACCGCGGCAACCTTACAGAGGACGAACAGCGAACTACAACAGGCGACCTCGCTTTTGCTGCACGCCGATGCGCATTTGCGCTCTGTGCTTTCACAGCGTATTCACGATCAGCCAAAACAGCAGGCTCTGCGTATCCGTTCATTGCTAGGACACTGGCAGCACAAGCTGAAAGTGGAGGCTGAACGAGACCCTGCGGGCAAGGTTGCGGTGCAACCTATTGCCGAAGCGTTGGGCAAGGTGCGTAAGATCAGCGAGGAGTTGGAAGGGGATCTACGAGGGCTGCAATTGCTCGTTGAGGATGCATACCAGAGGCGCAGCCTGGGTTTGAAGCTGCACCTGGAGAAATTGATCCGCGAGGACCTGCCCACGCTGCATCCCGAATCCCCGCTCAAGGTGCAGCCCGACCTGTGGGCGCTCGACGCGTTAAGTCACGACCTGGAGCAAACAGAGGAAGGAACGAAGATAGCGGAGGCCATTTCATATACGGTGACGCAGGCGTTGCTTAACGTCTATAATCACGCGGGGGCAAGCTTCGCTATGGTGCAAACGGTGCGCAAGAATGGTTATATCGAGGTGCACATTACCGATGATGGGCGCGGCTTTGACACCAGTTCGATCTCACCTGAGAAGACCAGCCTGTTTAAGGCGCGGCTAAAAGCACGTGAAGCCGGCGGTATTCTGGCCATTAAATCGATACCACGACCACAGGTCGAACATGGCACAACGGTTATGCTGCGACTGCCCGTTCCTCCTGGCGAGATGAAGTACACTTCCGGGCCGCTGCCAGAGTCTCAGGTACATGAGATATAGAGATAGGCGAATCTACTCAGGTCGTAGCCCGGCATAGGCCTCGTAGGCATGGGCGAGCAGGACGCGCCTGCCGGGGTCGCTCGGGAAGCCTTCGATGGCAAAGAAGTTGTAGAGTTCGCTGACGAGATTTTCGAGCGGCCCAATGTTCGGACCTCCCCGCGCATTGAGATAACCCATGCGCAGAGCAATTTCATCGTTGCTCAGTCCTTGCGTGATGAGCGAGGCGCACTCTTCCTGGCGCGGCGTCAGGTGCTGTCCGCGCAGCTTCTTGAGCAGGTAATTCAACACTTCGCCATCGATAAATGTTTCATCACGGATTATGACGGCAGCGGCGATACGCTCCAGGTAGGCAGGTTCGATGTTGCTGAAAAGGGCGTAACCGCGCAGTCCAGGCTGTTTTCCAGCGCGCTTGTTGACGCTGCGGGAGGCGCCACGCCTGGTATATTCACGGCGGAAGATTTCCGCGGCAAGCGTCCAACTGGGATCCTGCGTATAGATGACGATACGCAGACCCGGAGCTATTTCCAGCATCGAACGACCTAATTCCACCCCGTTATCGTTGCCAAGATGTAAGTCGGATAAGACCAGCCAGCCCGCCAGGGATGGGTTTTGTGGGTACAGTTTGATGATTTTTTCAATGAGCTGAAGCGAGGTCTGAGCGTCGCCCGCCTGGGCATAAAGACGTAACCGCGGAGTTTCTTCTACAAACTCGCAGACTCCACGCCGTTTGATGGGTGTATCATCGATGACTATGGTTGGGATGGGTGTGTCTATTGTCATGATGGTAGTATACCGTTCCAACGTTTAGCACGCAAATTTTAAAGAATACCTGTCTCTTCTTATCAGCAACACTTTTATCACCCACCAACAGCGATGATCAGAATCCCAACAAAAATAATACCGGCTCCAACTAAGCGCAGCAGCCCCAGGTCTTCTCGCAGCCAGCGCCAGCCCAGCAAGGCAGCGAAGACGATGCTGATCTCGCGGATGGCACCAGCATAGCTGACCGGAGCAATGGTGTAGGTTACCAGCACAAGCATATAAGATACAAAAGAGAGGATGCCGACGAGGATAATACGCAGCCAGTTTGTTCTCCATTCGAAGAGAACGGCGCTGCGCCCGTAACGCAGCAGTACCAGCGGAGTGACTAAGGTGGTGGCGAGGCTGACTACCAGGACGTTGTAAGGAAGAGGAGGTACGATATGTACAGCGGCCCCGTCGATGGCGGAGTAGATGGAGATACAGCAGGCAACGCCAAGCGCAAGGGCAAGGCCGCTGGTGCTCAGTTTCGCAGTCTTTCTTAAGGCCCACCAGCTCTTGCCGCCGATTATGACAAGGCCGACGATGAGTAGGGCAAGGCCGGCAAATCCGGCTGGTCGAGGACGCTCGCCGAGAAAAAGGATAGCCCACAAGACGAGAAAGGCAGGGGCAGTGCCGCGCGCCATTGGGTAGACAAGTGAGAAGTCTCCGTGTTCATAAGCCCGCGTCAAGGTGATGTAATAGGCAGCTTCTGCCAGCGCGCTACAGATGACCAGCGGCCACACTTGCAGGGGGAAAGAGCGGGTCAGGATGAGCAGGGGCGCAAAGCAAACGGTGCCCACGACTAAAGCCCACCAGGTAAAGACTTGCTTTTGGCGCGCGTTCTTAACGAGCAGGTTCCAAATGGCGTGCAGTGAGGCGGCCAGAAGTAGTAACCCCAGGGCAGTCAGTGGCATCGATGTCTCTTCCTGTGTTCAGAACACGATGATATACAGAGAGCGTACATATCCTTAAAGCTTGGTGTATCTACAAGTATAACATGTTTTTTTAGAGGAGTGGAACGACTGAGCCGATGAGCGAGGCATCACTGCCCAGGCGAGCGGGAACTACGTCGATCAAAGTACACACGTTGGAGGAAGAGCGGGTCATCAGTACACGGCGTACCTGGTCCAGCAGCAGGTCGCCGGTACTGAGCGCGTCTCCAGCAATGATGAGCTTATGTGGCTCGAAGATGTCGATATACCTGGTCATGGCAAGACCCAACCAGTGACCAACTTCACTATATACTTGCATTGCAACGCTATCTCCTCTCTCAGCTTCTTCCGCCAGTAATTGCGGGGTGAAGTATTCGCGATTGAGCAATCGCCGCGTCAGGCTCGTCTGCTCTCCCCGTCGCAAGGCTCGCTGCACCATCTTTTGCATAGCATCTATAGAGATCAGCGTATTGATACAGCCACGTTTCCCACAACTACAACGAGGGCCACTCGACGTAACGAGCATATGGCTGACGTGCCCAACGTACTGTTGAGCAGATTGCTCAAGCTGGCCATCAATAACAACGGAGGCGCCAACGACGGCGTTCACTGCCAGAAAAAGCAGGCGGCTCACGCCCTTGCCTGCTCCAAAGCGATGCTCGCCCAGCAGAGCGGCATCGACATCGACGCGCAATTGCACGGGCAGGTTAAAGCGAGCTGCGAGGTAATCATGGAGGGGAAAGCCATTCAAAGAAGGGAGCGTGGGTATCAGGAGTGGATGGCGGCTGTCATTATCGAGTGTTCCCGGCAGACACAATCCCAGGCCGCGAACCTTGAAACCCTGGGTCAAGGCATAGGAGAGCATGGCCTCAATAGCGCGTAAAGATGGTTCTATAGTGGGAATAGCCGGGCGGCCGAGCAGTGTTCTGGCCCGAAGACGATGGCGTATTTGACCACGGCGATCAACCAAAGCTACAGTCGTACCCCTGCCAGCAAGCTCCACACCGACCGCGACGCTTTTACCTGTGCTCATGGATGGACACACCTGTGATTCTAGTATTTAGATAGAACAAATGTTCTTGTTTCAACAGGTTTGCTGATGTAAGTGCACGAACAATAACAACATTTTATGTAAAATAAGTATACATGGCATATTGAACATTTGTCAAGAGCATATGTTCGAGATGCAAATTGAGAGATATCTGAGAGCCTGTGAAGGTTTTGTGATATTACACGACCCGGTTGCAATCAGTAAACTGTGTAGGGAACAGAAACCCTTGTAGCTATCGAGTTGGCGTGATACAGTAAGGTGAAAAGAAGATACGCGTTGCCAGTAACAAAACAAGGAGCATGTTGTGTCCGACAACGATAGATCAGCAAGTGATGCGAGGCGCAATGGGCAGAGGCCCGGCAGGTCGCCTATTTTGGGTCAGGGACATGGTCTCTCCGATGAAGAGGGGAGAATGATTCAGCAGAGGATACGCGAGGAGCAGAATTCGGCGCGGGCACTGCACATTCCAGCGGAAGACCTGGCCGCGGAGGCGACAACGCAGATGTCAGCCGACGTGGCCCAGGTCATCGAAGACAGTAGATTGCGTAGAATTTTGCAGATGTTCAATCGCGATTATCTGTATGGACAGGGGCGGTTCGACGAATACAAGGATGGGCTGATCTTTAAGTGGGGCGACGGTTATTCGCGTAAACACATCTGGGCAACGGTTGAGGACGGGCACCTGGTATTTGAGACGAGCCATTTCAAAAAATGCGCCAGGCCCTATTGCAACGGGACGCATCACGTGTTGACGCGCGAACTTTACACGGATTGGAACGTAGTCAACGAGGAACTGGCCGACCTGTTCCGCAGGCCGGTACAGGAACGATCAGAAGATTAGGCGGGATTTTAGAGCGTGACGATACAGATTCTTGCATTGGAAAAAGATCTCTTCTTCTCGGTGAAAATGCGCGATACGCTGCGACACCACGGGATGGATGTAACGGTCGTTCGCACGCTTGCCGCGTTCGAGCAACGTGTCGCGGCGGAGGAAGATGAGAAGCCCGCGCTGGTGATTGTGAATACCGCAATCAGTGGGGTTGACTGGGAAGGAGCAATTCGCCGGGCGCGCGAGCATGGCTTGCCGGTACTGGCTTTTGGCTCTCACATGGACCTGGAGGCGCGCCAGAAGGCTTTGCAGGCGGGGGCGCAGCGTGTCGTAGCAAACTCCAAGTTTGCCAGCGATATGCCAGGGCTTGTGCATAAGATGATGAGCGAGTCGACCAGCTCGAAGACTCAGGAAGAGGTTGAGGAAGGGTAGGGGCTTGTTTGAGGCCGACCCGTTGCGGTCGGCCCTTTTTATTTACGATACTATATATCATTGCCAGGAGCAATGCGATTATGGTGCGCGTCAGGCTCGCATGCTATGGACGAAGCGATAGATTGGTATGAGTAGAAGACCCTGTCCCAGGGTTGGTTTTTGGTAATTGAAATTGAGGCGGCGGTAGGTCCAGCGTTGGCGGAAAAGTTCTTGACGAGTGCGTTGTGAAGGCGGTGAAAGAGGTTTGAAATTGCGATAGCGGGGACGATGGGCAATGCGTCTGCTGCTCATGCACGCTCCTTTAATAGCTATACGCCACTGCTACAGAAGGTCAAAAAGGACAACAAAAGGGGTCTTCTCCTACATAAAATTACGTCAGGAGAGACCTCTTTTTTCACACGAATTGTGTGAGTTGAGATATCCATATAGCAGTTGAGAAGATTAGTGGCCGCAGCCGCAGCTCTTGGCTTCGCCGCCGCCACCATCAGCCGTCTTGAAGGAATGTCCACAGCCACAGCTAGAAACGGCGTTGGGATTATTGACGGTAAACCCGGCACCCATCAAGCTGTCAACGTAGTCAACTTCACCGCCATTTATATATCCAAGGCTCATCTCATCTACGAGGACGTTGAATTCGCCTTGTGAAATTATAGTATCGCCGTCCTGTGCCTCGTCGAGGGTCATGCCGTACTGGAGACCGGAGCACCCACCGCCAGCGACGAAGATGCGAAGGGCGAGGCTAGGATCGTTCTCCTGCTTCAACAGTTCGCGAACTTTTTCTGATGCCGCAGGGGTAATGGTCATGATGCTGGTCTCTACCGCCGATTGCTGGCTTTGCTCGATCATGTAATTTGCCTCTCTGTTAATAAGTAATATAGAAACCTTTTCGGATTCGGACGTTTTTCACGTTTCCGCTGTGAGTATTATAAACTATACAAAGTGAAGCGTCAAGGCAATAGAGACTTCATTACCCCTTAAAGCGCTGTTGGACGCGAACAATGTTGGCAAGCAGGCTGGGGGCTTCGGGGCTGGAGCCAAAGAGACGTTCGCTGCGCTGATCCTGGCCTGCGGCTATACGGCTGATAGTGTTGGGGGCAGACCTGCCCTGCGCGATGAGATGGGCGCCGAGCGCGCTGATAATGGGTGTAGCAAACGATGAACCGCACCAGTCGGCCCAACCCGTTGTATTTGGCTCGCCGTTGGGAAATGTGGGGGAGATGAAGAGGCCGCGCACAGCGTCGGGCAAGCCATTGGCATCGGTTACTCCGATATCGTCACCCCCAAAAGTGGCAACACCGGCATTGTAGGGTGGCAAACTGGCCGCGTTAGCAAAGGCAGAAGGGGCAAAACGGCTATTGACCGAGGTGACGCTAAGCGTTGTCTCGTAGCGCGCCGGAGCACGCGGGGGACGAGACATCTTTCCTTGCTTCCTAACCTGGTATGAGTCGTTGCCGGCAGCGGCAACGACCAATGCCCCATGAGCATGGAGGCTCTCGAAGAGCAGGCGCAGTCCCTCCTCAATATGGGTGAGAACACGAATGGCACCTGGTAACTGCTTGCTCGGCCACTGGCGGTCAGAGAGCCAGATATACGGCAAGCGGTTGATATCAGGCATGATAGTGAGGCTGAGATTGATGACAAGACTGCGAATTGAGCCTGAGACAAGTTCCAGTTCCAGGTCCGTCAGGGCCGCGAAGAGGGCGTAGAGATCGCCGCCACCAAAGTCGTTCAGGACACGGATTAAACGGATGCGAGCGCGGGGAGCTATATCGCGGATGAGGCCAGCCACAAAGAGACCGTGATCGGCCATGTCGTAGTAGTGTGGTTCATACTGAACATCTCGCCCGGTTCGCACATCGCTACTGATGGGATAGCGATCATACTCGACTTCGAAAGAGCCATTGGCGCTCTGGAGATTGTAGACAAGCTGTTGTAGTAGCCAGTTACGACGATATTCAGGAAGATACGCGGCACGCAGCAAACGGTCGGGATGATGAGCAGTATCGAGCACGGCAACGAGGACTTCTGGCGCGCCATTGGGATCAAGCGGTGTTCCCTGGTCTACGAACGTGACGTGCCAGCCGACGGGAGCGTCACCCACCGCGGGGAGATCGAGTCTGGGCGCTGGCCTGGGAGGCAGGGCCGGGCCGCCATTGCCATAGAGAATGGGGGCAGCGGTAACCAGCCAGTTGGGCATAGCAGAGAGCAGGTGTAGCCCCGCCTGCGCGAATTGTTCAAGTTGTGTTTGTAGATGTGAGAGAGTCATGGGAGCAGGATCTTCTACAGCAGGATCAGCATGATGCGCGTGAAAGAAGATCGCGATGAGCGGTTGCGCTCTATGAAGTCCGAAGACAAAGGCACGGCGGCGCACAGGCGGCGTGGTGGACGGGTTTTCAAGCCAGCGACCATGGGTGCCATATAGTTCAAGAGAGATGTCATGGAGTTGGAGCATGCTATTGAGCTGGCTCCGTACCTGTTCGACAAGCGTGTCAAGTTCGTCTTCGTCAGGTCGTTTGGGAAGTCGAACGATGACGACTATCTCACCAGGTATCCAGTTATATATATTATCGGGCGTGCCCATTAAAGCAAAGGCATTACGAGACATCCACTTTTCCCCCCTGTAGATGATGTCGTTTTGAACTTTGTATGCTATCGTCTGGTTGTATGCATGCTGGATAGGCTGTGACGAAAGTTTCCGTATAGGGCATTATAGCCGATGTAACAGCTAGAAACAATCAGTTCTTTTTGTAGGCTCTCCATAGTTCTAACAGGCGCAATGTATCCGTAACTAGCTGCTCGAGGGGATCTAGCGCGACATACTCTTCAAAGGAGTGTTCGTTGACGACGCCAGTAGAGATGGTGAAGGCGCTAATAGCAGGACGGAAGCCGCTGGTATCGCTGCCAATAAAGGTTGGCTGCATGCGCAGAGTTGCTCCACGTTGGGCAAGAACGCTGCCGTAGGCCTGTAGCAGTGGTTCATCCGGGCTGATCTCGTAGCCGCTGGAGTGAGTGTTGAAAGTGACGGTAGCGTTTCCGCCAAAATGACGCGCAGTCTGCTCAAAGGCTTCGCGGATAGCTTGTTTGTACTGCTGGCGTGCCGCGGGTGGCTCAAAGCTGCGCAGTTCGCCTTCGATGGAAACGCTGGCAGGGATGGCATTGCGGGCGCTGCCGCCCAAAATACGCCCAACATTGATGCGCGTCTGGTCGTCGGCCAGCGAGCCATGAGGGTAGGTGGTTGCTCGAAAGATGTCAATGGCGTGAACGGTCTGCGCCAGGTCTTTGCCGGGATGACCGGTACGGCCTGTAATCTGAACGTCGAAGGCCTCGTAAGCAGCGCCTTTGGAGACGACGATGCCTGCCTCAAAGGCATTATCGAAGACGAGGCCCTCGGAGACATGCCACGGTGTGCTGTCAAAGCCTGAGGAGCCGCAGAGACCTGCCTCTTCCTGGACCGTGAAGAGGAGGACCAGGGGCGAGTGTGGTAGCTGCTGCTGAATGGTGCGCCTCACGACCTCCAGGATGATGGCAATACCCGCGGCATCATCGGCGCCAAGATTGGTGGTGCCATCGCTATAGAGGATGCCGTCGCGCAGTACCGGCTGGTGCCCCAGGCCCGGGGGCACGCGGTCCATGTGGGCATTGAGCAGAAGTGGGGTGCCTTCCCCAGCGAGGGTGGCTATGAGGTTGCCGTTTGCGTCCACCTGTGTATGTAATCCAAGGGAGGAGAGATATTGGGTGAGGTAGGCTCGGATGTTTTCTTCGTTGCCTGACGTGCTGGGCATGCGTATGAGTTCCACAAGCGTCGTGTAGAGGGTGTTTGAGTACATGCATTGTTCCTCCCTGGTGTGGTTTTCAGATTTTTCTTAGATTATAGCAGAGAGAGCGGCCTCGCGGTTGCCAGCGAACATTGACATTTGACCGCTCATGCCGTTAGAATGTAAGCAAGCCAGTAGCTATAGTTGATGCTAGCAAAGGAC
>JBGQJX010000009.1:0-25089 GCA_041499255.1 Ktedonobacteraceae bacterium
GCAAAGTCGTGCGCGTTCCCCCAAAGAACACCAGCCAAGAGTGCAGTGGATGTCGCAAGATGGTACCCAAAGACCTCTCGGTGCGCTGGCACTCGTGCTCTCATTGTGGGGCCGAACTCGATCGCGATCACAATGCGGCTCGTAATATCTTGCGACGCTATCAAGACAACGAAGGGGCAGGAAGTGTCCCACAGATGCCGCTCTCCTCTCATGAAGAGGTGTGCGGGCGTCTGTAGAAGCCTCCGGATTTATCCGTGGGGTGCTTCACATACCCTGATTAGCTCTCTACGCTATTGACCGTTGTTAGAAGGGTAATACTATTCTTTCGCTCATCTGTGAGCAGCTTTTGCCAGGCCGTATTTTCAGCGTGATAGGTGAAGCCTGTTACAGGGCCTAGTGAGAGCGTTTGAGGTCGAGAGATGAAAGTAGAAACCTGAATAGCGATCTGCGCAGGCAGCAGATCCCCATACCGGGATGAGTGAAAGATAAACAACTGGTCGCCCGCCCAGATCGAAGTCGGAGTACAATTTAGATTGTCGTTCAGGGAGGAGCCGGCTACTGAATGCATCTGGAAATTAAAACCATAGGTGGTGCGGAACGCGGGGTAATGAGCGCTCAGAACGCTCCATCGAGTGGTTAGCCATTGATCCTGGAGGAGCTGAGCTGTAAGAGAGAGAAGCTGCAAACTTTGATTGAACGCGTGTGGTACAGGAGCTGGCTCTGCTTTCGCTGTAACCACATAAATCTGGTAGGGAGACGTACCCAGATGCGGAGACGTGGCTACAAGCGTCGCGTTTGCATACTTACCAAAGAGAGTAGCTGCCAGTGAATTACCAGGGGTTGTGAGAAAAACGACTGGTCCAGCGGCTGGCGAAGGCAGAATAAAACAATCATCTGAAGTAAAAAACTCGGTAGGTGTTTTTATTTGCTGAGAGAGATATTGCATGGAATTCATCTTGATATAAGTAGGGAATGATGTGAGATATACGCGGTGTATATGTCGTTGCCGGGCCACTTGATCGGCCACCTGCAGAGCGTTTTGCTGATCGTGCAAATCGCTAAAAACAGCATTTTGAAAATGCCCTGCGCTGAGATCAATAATAGTGCTCCCGATACCGATCAGTTGCACCAGGATGAGCAGAGTTGCAAGCATGGACACACCATAGCGAGCGATACGTTCCCACGAGGGGCGAAATTGTTTGGCCAGAATGATGATTTGCCCAGGACACAGTGACATCAAGATAAACTGACCTGGTAGGAAAAAGATAAAATAGTGAACAAATAAGACAACTGAGTGAATTGTTAATAGGAGCAAAGAAGCGATTTGCCAGAGCAGAATGAGCACCAATCCCTGTCTGGAGGGGTTAGCCTGAAATTCGCTCCACCAGCGGACAAAGATGTTCTCTTTGGGCTCAGCCGTCGATGCCGCATGGACAGAAAAGATTTGCCCGACTGCGATAAGTATGCCTCCTAGAAGGAGCAGGGCGAACAGCAGGTACGTCTGCGAGAGAAGAGTAAACAGGTGACCATGCCCCAGAATGGATTGGCCGTCAGGTATCAGCAAATGGGTATCGCGAATTCGCGCCCCGAGATCCAGGTAGGGGTTGACGAGCGTTGGATGGATAAAGAAAAGATAAAAGTGAAGAGCCTCAGTATCAATATGTGCCTGCTGCTTTGCTATACTGAAAAGCATTGTCACATCAGTGAAGTGGACGTGGAATTCCCAAATAATGTACGGTGCAAAGAGTACCAGCAGGGCAACAATGCCCAGGACGATATCGCGCAGTCGGATGGTTTTATAAGCGAAGAACACAGCGGCAGCCAGAGGAATAAGAAGGTACACCGCACTACTATGCAATTGATAAAGTACACCAAGCAGTAAGATCGCCCAAAAGAGCCACCCTTTGCGCCTCTCCACCACGCCACGAAAGAGTATAAACACAAAGAGCATGACAAATAAAGGCAGAAAATTCTGATTCCAGATATTGCGACTGAAGGTCCATGTCCCTGCTGAGGTAGCATAGAGTAGTCCTGCGATAGTGCCGGCCAATCGCCCGTAATAGCGACGCACAAAAAAGTAGGTGAGCAGAACTGCGGCTGTGTTAACCAGAGCGATCATAACCTGGCCCCAAAGTGGATTGGAGCTGAAAAAGGCAGGAAGCATAAAAAAGTACATAACGATCGGTGGATTGAGATTGCCGAGAGAGGCTCTGGTACTGGTCAGCGGCAACCAGCCGGAGGTGACAGCGTCACGAGCCAGACCGTAAAAATCCGCCTCATCAATGTTAAATATAGCTTTATCGATATTTACCAGGCGCAAAAAAGCACTGAGGAAAAGAATGAGATATATTTCCCAACTCTGAAACAAATGGCGAGGAATTTCGGCGAACCTTATCAGACTTGCTGGCTGATCAGAATGTACTTTCTGCTTGTTAGCATGGAATGACTGTATCATTTCTTACTCGCGTTTCCTTTCATACGCTAGTTTATATTTATGTTGACGATTCTCAGCAATTGAAATGCTCTCTCTGAGACGAAAGTCCTGTTCAAATTTTCTGCACGTTGCAAGCTTATTCTCTTATCGCTGTTACTTTAGTAGGAGCTATTCGTCCCTGCTTAATGCAAAACAATAAATTTAATGAGGCTTTTAGAAATGAAAGAAAACAAAATTAAACTTGATGTGCTTGCTATTATGATATTCTGCTTAGCTCTGCTTGTGCGAATTGCTTATAACTTGACAGTCGCTCGCTCCTATTATCCCCTCAATGACTCAGCTGCGTACCAAACCCTCGCTTTTCATATGCTTGATGAGCACTGCTTCTGTGGGTATCCTGATATATCGACGGTTTCACGCGGTCCGTTCTGGCCAGTTCTCATAGCTGGCATCTCACTGATTGGAGGCCGTGCGAATATCTTCGATCGCCTCTTTCTCAGTGTTGCAGATGCAGGCACCTGCGTTTTCATCTATCTGTTCGCGCGTGATCTCTTTAATAAGCGTATTGGCCTGATTGCCGGGCTGATTGCCTGCATCTATCCCACGCTCTATATCTATACCGGTTGGATGTACACAGAATCTCTTTATACGTTTCTGCTAACTGCGATCTGTTATTGCGTCTTTCTCATCCAGCGCAAGGAGGGCAAGAGCAAGCTTTTATCGATACTCTGCGGAATTCTCCTGGCGCTGCTTGCCCTCACACGTCCAAATGGCATCCCGGTAATCGGACTCGTGATACTCTGGGCAGCTTTCTTCTTCCGGCGCAAGCATATGCTTCTCCATGTTGTTTTAATCACTCTGGTCGCCTGCGCATTGATCGCGCCCTGGACCTTGCGTAACTATCTTGTCTCGCGCAGTTTTGTGACGATCTCGACTCTCGATGGCACGGTGCTACTGGGCTCCTACAATGACAAAAGTCTGGCCTATAAAGGCCTCTGGATTAATCCAGCGAGTGTCTATCCGCAGAAGTTCAAACGATCCATCCCTGGCTGCACAGCCATATGCGAGGTTGCGCAAGAAGATTTCAGGAAGGACACGGCTATTCAATGGATCAAGTCGCATCTCAAGCAAATTCCCCGATTGATGGTCTATCATCTTAGTAACTTCTTTACACCTTATACTGGCGAATCAGATATGCCTCTGAACCGTTTTACCAGCAAGCTTTCGTCAAAAATCGTTCTTAAAATGAGCAATACATTTCCTATCGCAATCTTTCTGCTGGCAGCGCTCGGTCTGGTTGTCACTCTCAGGAGATACTGGCGCGAGTTGCTCTTTGTCTACCTCGTCGTCCTGTCCACGCTGGGCGAGGCTCTAATATACTACGGCACTTCTCGCTTTCGTACACCCATTGAACCACTCCTGATTTTGCTAGCTGCTGGCTCCCTCTGGTGGCTGTTCCAGGATGCGCCGGGCACGCTGCGCTGGCGCATAAACAGCCTCATGAGTACAAGGACCTTTAGTAACAATTTACGAGAAGTTGTTACTAATACAAAGGAGAGATGAGCATCTTGCTCCATTTGTAGCAACATAAAACCACCTGGGAACCGGCTTCCCAGGTGGTCTCATTGGTGGAGATGGGGGGGAGTTGAACCCCCCGTCCAAACGAACCTATCGGAGAATATACTACAGGCGTAGTCGATGTTTTATTTGACGCTGCGGACTCCCATCGACAAGATTCTTTAGCGCTGGTTCCCTGGTCTTAAATGACGATTAGAGAACGGTCATCGTCATAGCATCTCGCGTTTTCGACGCCCAGATCCAGTCCCACGAGAAAAAACTGGGTGGACGACGCCTACTGGTTATTAAGCAGCGAGAGCGTAAGCAGGTGCCGGTTTGGCATCTATTGTTTTGTCGGTTGTTTAACGAGAGTGCGTACCGACACCTCGGCCTGCAATTCAACAATCTGTTCGCCTGTCGAAACCCGACATCCCCAAAACAGAACACTCACCAAAAACAGCGCATATCGCCAATTTCTGATGTACTCACATTCTACCACATAATCATCCTCATCACAATCTTGAAAACACGTTCTACAACGCGCTTATTCCCCAATCCTCTGCATAAACCGCTCCAGCTTAACCACAAACCGTTCATGTTGTCCCTCTCCAATTTTCCTCTTCTCATCATACGCCTCCACCTTAAATACCAGCCGCCGCCCATCGATCTCCATCAACTCGGCAATTGCCCGCACCTGTTGCCCCAGTGGCGTCGCCGCCAGGTGACTCACATTCACATGCGTCCCCACCGTCACCTCGCCCTCTGCCAAAGCCCTGGATACCGCCCCCCAGGCCGCGTTCTCCATCAACGCAATCATCATCGGCGTTCCAAAAACCTCTACGCCGCCAGCGCCAACAGCCGCGGCCGTATTTTCATGCACAACCAGCGTGCTGGCCTCCCCCTTCATACCAACTTTCAGTGCCATCTCAAAATATCCTTTCTGTTTTTTTTCATAATATACAACAAAAGCTCACCTTGCCATCTATCTAACTGAGGCTTGGTCATAAATCATCTTTATGACCAGACCTCACCTAAATAGTTACTATCTTTCGCTAGTGCTGTTACGACTACAATAGAGAGTTCGTTTATTTGAATAGAGAGTTCGTTTATTTGAATAGAGTGTTCAATTAGCAAGGAGAGGACAACTGCTAAATGCCGTTAACAGCGTATCCAACGGTACGAGCCAGTTACAGGTCGGGGCAAAAGGGGATGTGAAAAGTACATTTGGGGTGATCAGTGATCCAGAAGAGCAATAATATTACGCAATCGTTGCTATATCATCTTGTTCCCCTATAAGTAACTCCTCAGGAGGGGTTGTCTGAGCAGGTAAGAGGCAGAAGCCAACGCTCAAAAATCATCTCAAAGCTGCTCTCAAGCCAATAGTTGGCATTTTACAAGGCAGAAACGCGCCAGGTTATAGGACGAATGACGGTTTAAGCGTTCGTTTTCTAGCAGCTTATTTTGTCGAGGGAGGCAAATTTTATGCAGTATCAGGGATTGGAAACATTAGAGGTACTAACAGCAGCACAAAACTATAACAGGTGGATTGCAGATAATTTGTTTGCTTATATAAAAACTCCGCTTTTGGAATTTGGAGCTGGTATAGGCAATATTAGCGAGTTGCTTAGTTCTTATACGCCTTTGTGTTTAACAGATACGGATGCGAGAATGTTAGCTCATCTAAAGAACAAGTTTGCCCATATCAATGATGTTTCCGTGAATTTTTTTGACATCACTCAACCACCCCCAAAGGACTTGGTTGAAAGTTTTCAAACTGTTATCGGTATAAATGTATTGGAACATGTTGAGGATGATGAGAAGGCTCTTTTCCACTTAGGAAATGTTCTGAAACCGTCGGGAAGACTATTATTGCTTGTACCCGCAAAGAAGTGGGCTTATACAAATCTTGATAGGCAATTAGGTCACTTCAGGCGTTATGAAAAAAAAGAACTTAGAGAAAAACTTGCAAAAGCATCTTTTCATATTGAAAAGATATATTTTTTTAATCCTATTGGTTTAATGAGTTGGATAATTCAAGATAAAATCCAACCATCTGGAGGCTTGAGGCCATTTCAAGTTTCTCTCTTTGATGCCATTGTTCCAATTTTGAAATGTGTTGAATCGAAAGTTAGTATGCCAATAGGTATTTCTTTGATAGCAATTGCACAGAAAATATAGCTACAATGTAACTTGGTAGTATACTGGGTTGTGTAGAGAGCGCCTCGTAACAGGTGAACGTGTAACTATTCAGGAGTCCTATAAGGCTTGCAAGACAAGGCTGAACCAGGTACAGTAGAGCCATGACGAGAGAAGAAGAACTGATCACCCTGCGCCAAGAAAATCAGGTTCTACAGGAACGAGCACAGGTGCAACAGGAGCAGATTGCAAGGCAGCAAGCCGTCATTGAGCAGACATCATTGTAAATTACAAAATTATCTAACCTTGCGTGATATGATGGTGATGGAAGATGTAAACAACCAGATGCGTGCAACGGAGAGCAACAGCCCTTATGAGTAACCCTGTACAACGCGTCGCCCATCGTGGCGGCTCCCATCTCGCTCCAGAAAACACCCTTGCCGCCTTCCGCAACGCTCTCACCCTCCCCGTCGACGCTATAGAATGTGACGTCCACATGAGCTGCGATGGTCATGCCATCGTCTTTCACGACTACACCGTCGACAAACTCACTGGTGGCCATGGCAACATCCTCGACCTCGACTTTGCCTACCTGCGCAGCCTCAATGCCGCTGCCCACTTCCCCGGCGGCTGGCCAGAGCCGCAGCAAATACCCACCCTGCGCGAAGTCCTCGACCTCGCCAGGAGCCACGTTCAGGTCTATATCGAAATCAAACCTAGCAAACGTGGCGACCAGTATGGCCACTATCCCTATATCGTCGAGACGGTTATCGAAGAAGTGCGCAGTGCCGGCATGCTTGAACAGGTTCTCATTATCTCTTTTGACTGGACAGTCCTCCCGCACGTCAAATCCATCGAACCTGCTATGCCCACAGGCACCCTCGTCTCAGAAGACGTCTGGAACACCGGCCAGGACGACGCCTTTGATATCCTGATGAGCCACGCTGCTGCCCTCGGTTGTAACTGGGTCAATATGGACAGCGACCTTTTCACTCCCGCTATGCCCGCGATTTCCCACCAGCACGGCTTCAAATTCGGCGTCTGGACCGTCAACACCTCGGAGGAATTTCAACGCTTCGTCGCGCTCGGCGTCGATTCTCTCACCTCCGACCGCCCGGACCTCTTCACTATTTTCTCCTGATTCGTGTCCCTTTCCACTTTTCAACCGTTCTATTTATTAAAGGAAACAATCTGACAAACGTCAAAATAAACGTATAACCATAGTTGGAAGGGTCGCAGCCCCTGACAGGCGTATCCCTTCAACGATTGATTACGCGCCGCTGCAGACGGCGAAAAAGAAATGGTACCATCTTATACTGCTACCAGCAGACAATATGCTATAATGTGCGGCAATCACAGGCGGTAGGTACAGTACAACAATCATTGCTAACATCTACCTGAACAGGCGAGCCGCGGAGAATATCACATATGCAGCAGACAAAAACATCGTCAAACATTGCTATCGAACCAGAAATATCGATATCCGAACCTGAGTCAACAGAGCAAAAGGTTGCCATATCATTCGTTGTTCCTGTAATGAACGAAGGACAGAGTATCGCCATCTTATTTGAAAAATTATGTATACAACTTGATGCCCTTGGACAGAGCTACGAAGTCATTTTCGTAGATGATGGGAGTACCGATAACACGTTCGCAGAGCTGAAAAAATTACATGATGAGCACCCCGAGGTTGTGCGAGTCATACGCTTCCGTCGCAACTTCGGCAAGACTCCCGCGCTTGTGGCAGGCTTTGAGCGCTGCCGCGGCGAAATCATTTTTACCATGGATGGCGATTTGCAGGACGACCCGGAAGAGATCACCAATTTCCTGGCAAAGCTCGACGAAGGCTACGACCTCGTTTCCGGCTGGAAGTTCCCGCGCCTTGATCCCATCTCGAAAACCTTCCCTTCCCGCGTCTTTAACGGCATGGTCAGCACCTTATCCGGCGTTCACCTGCATGATATCAACAATGGTTTCAAAGCCTATCGCCGCGAAGTCATCGAAGATACACACCTGAAACTCTACGGTGACTTTCATCGCTTTATACCCGTCATGGCCCATTGGCGTGGTTTCCGCGTCACTGAAATCAAAGTACGTCATCACCCTCGCCTCTACGGCGTCTCCAAATTCGGCGCTAAGCGTTTCGCTCGCGGCCTGATCGACCTGCTTAATGTGCTCTTCCTCACTACTTTCTTGCGCACTCCGCTGCGGCTCTTTGGCCCTCTCGGATTCTGGATATTTTTCATTGGTGTCCTGGTTGATGCTTTCGTCGTGGGCCGCCGCATCTTTGCCGGTCAATTGATTCGTGACCAGCCGCTTCTATTCGTGGGCATCATCTTGATGATCTTCGGCGTCCAGTTTATCTTGACAGGACTGCAAAGCGAGATGATCCGTCATTACGCCTTCCAGCCAGGGGAAGAGTATAGTATCAGGCAGGAACTCGATTGATGCAACATCCTGTACTAAAAACAATCGGTAAGCGTGTCCTGCAGATTGGCCTGCCCATAGTGATCGTCGCCTCCTTACTCTATAAGGTACGCGATTGGGGAGATTGGCATGAGCTTATCGCCAGCGTCCATCAATGGAATTACTCGCTACTGGCCTTGTCATTTTTTGGCTTCATACTCCAGGAAATGTCCTATGGGCTGATTTGGCAAGCAGTTCTACGGCGATTGGGTTATCATCTTCCCCTACGCGTGTGCCTGCGTATCTACCTGGCCTCAGAATTTGTACGCTATATCCCTGGTAATGTCTGGCATGTCCTTACGCGTATCCTGTGGGTGAGGAAGTACGGCGTTTCGCGACCCATCGCCTTTGCCAGTATGACCGTTGAACTCATTACAAAGCTGGCGGCAGGAGCATTGATCTTCGCGGTCAGCCTGCTCTTCTGGGGGGATTTGGGTACGGTTGGTTCTCTCTTTCAAAGCTCCTTCATCATCGTGCTTGGCATGGTTTCATTCCTCGCGCTGCTGGTCGTGCTGCATCCCCGTATCCTTAACGGGCTGCTCAATACCGCCCTGCGCCTTTTGAAGCGCGACCCCGTCGTCTTAACTCTCAGTTATACAGACATCTTACTTGTCACCCTGGCATGGTTTACCAGTTGGTTTATCGCGGGCTGCGCCTTCTTTGTGCTGGTGCTCGCGCTCTGGCCGCAGACGCCACTGGCAGCATTGCCAATCTGTATCGGCATCTATGCTATTGCCTGGGACTTTGGTTTCGTCACCTTCATCACACCAAGTGGCATTGGCTTCCGGGAATTAGCGATTGGCGTCCTCTTTCACCTGGCTTTACCCGGCATTCCAGTGGGCCTGGTTGCGATTATTGCCCTGCTTTCGCGTGTTGTCTCCACCGTGGCCGAGTTGTTATGCGTCGGGGTTGCCTATCTGAGCGGTGATGGTCAGGTGCAGGTGCGCGCCATCCAACAGGAGCAGTTCAAAGCACAAACGCACATTACTGAAGACGCTATCAGCGCTGGAGAAGAGCACCCAGCAATAGAGGAAAATACCACTTCTGCTACTTGAATCCCGACAGGAACGTTAAACCCCTCGAAAAGCAAAGGTACCATCTGTTACAAGTTTTTACAGGTACTATGATATAATATCCCGCAATCTAGTAATAGGAATAGAAATGACAAGCTCAACCTGGCGGAAACATATAGCTGTTTGGCGCAATCGACTCTATCTCTACCCGCCCCCTGAAGCCATGCCTCATACTCGCTTATTCTGGTTGGCAACCGGCATCGTAACACTCCTTGCCCTACTCTTTGCTGGATATTTTATCTTGTATCTCACCGGTCGGCACGATGCCTATATCACCAGCGCGGAAGACCTCGGCATCATGGATCAGGCCATCTGGAGCACTCTGCACGGCCAGCTATTCCACCAGACAATTTGTAATTTCGTCAATGATACCAACTGCTCTGGCATCCACGGTATTTCTCGCTTTGCTATTCACTTTGAGCCTATTCTCTTTCCTGTTTCGCTCTTCTACCTCATCTGGCCCAATCCTAAAACGCTTTTAGTCATGCAAAGTCTGGTGGTGGCCAGTGGGGCCTTTCCCGCCTTCTGGTTGGCGCGTTTGAGACTGCGCAACGAACTGGCTGCTGTCGTTATCTCTCTTCTCTACCTCCTTGATCCAGCGCTACAACAGGCAACCGTCTTTGATTTTCATGCTGTGACTTTCACAGCTTCTTTTCTTCTCTTTATGCTCTATTTCATGTACACACGGCGTACGGTCTGGCTTTTCGTCTTTGCTATTCTCTCGATGGCCTGTAAAGAAAATATTCCCCTTGTCATTGCTCTCTTTGGTCTGTGGATGATGCTCTTTCAACAGCGCTTGCGCAGTGGCCTTGCGCTCGTAATAATCTCTCTCGGCTGGTTAGGCCTGGGGTTATTCGTCGTCCATATGTTTAGTCCTACTGGTCACTCTCTCCTGGTTTCGCGCTATGCTGCTCTTGGCAATAGCCCTCCAGCTATTGTTCGTTATGTGCTCTTCCATCCTGTTAGCATCATTCGCGCGTATGTCATCGAACCGAACCATATGTTCTATTTGCGCGTACTGTTAAGCCCAATGAGCTATCTACCTATCTTTGCTCCCTGGGTCTTGGTGCTGGCCGTTCCCACCTTGGCCATCAACCTGCTCAGTTCAGACCCTAATATGTACAGTGGCTTTTATCAATATAATGCAGATATTGTACCTATCCTCATTTTTTCAACTATCGAAGGCATTGTGGTCATTTTATGGCTGGTGCAGTGGCTTTCACAGTTGTTTTCCAGCCGCCTCCTCCCATCCTCACGCACCCGGACAGCAACTGAATCAGATGGTCGGGCACCCACGGGCATTGATCCATCAACTCGAACTGTCTCCCCATCACGCTGGATCTACATATTGCTGCTCGTTGTTTTGCTGAGCTTGACTACCTACAACACTGTGCGCGCCAACATGCTGCGCGGAGCTATGCCCTTTTCTGCGGTAGGGACGGAAGCCTTCCATGGCGCTACACAGTATATACCAAATTATCAATGGCCACAGCCCAACGCGCATACCGCACTGGCGCAGCATTTTATAGATATGATTCCGCCAGCCGCCTCTCTTTCAGCGCAATCACGCCTTGTTCCGCATCTCAGCCATCGGCTCAATATCTACCTCTTCCCCTATGCGGATGATCAAGCCGATTACATCTTTTTAGATGTATTGGGCAATACCTATCCTTTGTTGCAATCTAATTATATTCGCGCAGTGAAAAACATACTCTTAGGCGGAAAATATGGCGTTGTGGCTGCGCAGGATGGTTACCTGCTGCTCAAACGCGGTCTACCTTCGGTAGGTCTATCTCCTTACTCACCCACCCTGGTGAACGGGAATATTGACTATCAGTTACCAAATTTGCCCACCGAATTTTGTTCGTTTGTACATGTCGCACCCAGGCAGGTACAAAATCCGCTACAGACCACCTTTAACGCCCTTGATGGTTCTGCATCTGCTTTGAATGCTGTCGGGTTGGCTGTCCTTACTCCCCAGGTCTATAGTTTGAGTAATGGATCGATGCAAATCACGACCTACTGGAAAGTCAATAAACCAACACAGGCTCCCGTGCAAATGCTGGTAACCGTGACAGATAAATATGGCAAAGATCATTTTGTTACTACTTTCTTCCCCTCCCTGACGTGGTGCCCCACAAATGCCTGGCAACCTGGGGAGGTCTACACTACCGTGAGCGATATATTTGTCCTGAGCGGTCTTCCGAATGGGCTAGCCCATGTATCTCTCTCTCTCTTGTCGTTAGCTGAACCTTACAGTACAATACATACTGTAATGGATGTTCAAAATTGGTTCCCAATGCAAGTAGATCAGGCACCGGCATCTGTGGTCGCTACTCACGGAAACAGGGCATTGCAAGTTGCAACTATATCGATAGTTCCTTAATATCCCAATGCGTCAATTGGGCGCAAGTGAAAGGAAAGGGGTTGTGATGATGGGCGTTTTACTAGGTCAGCTTCCGCCAGCTGAACTTGCACGCTTGAAGGCTGAATTGGCGGAGACGCTGATTGCTCATTTTTGCTATCCGCGCTTCTTTGATTATCGCACCAATTCACTGCGCTCGCGTCCGGTTGATCGCTCAAAACGCCAGGAGGTCTGGCTATACTTGAGTTCGTTTGATTTCACCGCCTGGAATCGCGTGGACCTCATGTCCCCTGATTTTCAGCACTATGTCGAGCGCCTTTTCATACATTTCGTGCAACGAAATCGCTGCTTCTTTGGAGAGCAGGGGCGCAAGCGCATGGCTGATGTTCGCATGCTCATTGGGTCTTCCGCCCAATCGGTAGTGCAGGGCTTGCGTGGTCACTTAATGGGCCAGCATCAGCAAAACCATCCCTTTGGCAGTCCACGCCCTGTTACTTCCTGGTCTGCTACCAATATCACGGGTCGTTCTGAACCAACCTGGAACCAGATCTCTTCCTCGATTATGGTATTACAGCAGCAATTATATGAGGCTCGCGGAGAAATGAAACCAGCGCCACAGCAGAGCGAATCGCGTCCCGCGACGGCCTCTACCCGTCGCTCGAATCGGCCCCCGGCCGCATCCGTAACCATTGGTAAGTCCGCCAATGGCGCTGAGCATCGTGCTTCCGCTGTCTCTAACATCCCGACCGGACCGATGAGTAAAACTACACCGCCAGTCAACGGACATGGGGCTTCACCCCTCCAGGGACAAAGGAGTACCACTCCCTTAAATCCCACCCACAATACTGCCGCGCCTGCTTCTCTCCCCAGGTCAGAGCCGCTTGCCCTGCCGGTCGAACCCTCGATTCTCCCGGTCGCGTCGCCAACCGTTACTGTAAAATCTCCAGGCGCTACCGTCCAAACTGCACCGCCAGCGCCACCAGCGCCTCCCACGCCTGTTCGAGAAACAGCACCACCTCCTGCTCCTTCTATTCCTGTCCAGGTGCGCGGATTCCCAGAGGCCATGCCCACCAGCCTCTCTACTACCCAGCGCGAGAGTGCAGCCGTTCTGGTGAGCGAAGAAGATATGGCCATCTTTGAACAACTGCGCCATCAACTGATTGTCTGGCTCCGTATTGAAGCCGTTCGTTCAGGTCTGGAAATTGCCAATCAGAGCCCCTCCCAATTACTCGAGCTGTTGCGTCAACAAAATAGTTTCGATGAAACCCGTCTGCAGGTTGTCTCTACCCTGCTCAATCTCTGTAATCAGGTCATCAAAAATGGACAGGCTAGCCTGTTTGATTACAAACAGGCCCTGATGTTCCACCTCATCCACGCAAAACGCTGACGTACTTTGTATGCCACCAACGAGAAGAGCGTCGCTCACAGCTGCCTTTCTCGTTGGTGGCATACCATACCCTCATCAAAATTTTATTAAGATTGCTGAAAAGCCCCCTAAAAAAGATACTTACTTCTTCCTCATCCGTCCATAACTATGGTATAACTGTTATATGAAGTCACATAGGATTATAGGTAAGAAGTACATATTTTCGGCAGCGACAATGTAACCTTCGGTATTTCAGGTTACTCCTGTATACAAAAAATATTTAAGATATCTCATATCAGGAGACTGCGTGCCATGACAAAAGGCAGAGATAATGGGGCGGATAGTCTGAGTGATCTCTTAGAACTAGTCCGTACACGAAGGCAAAGCGGTTCTTTAAGCGTCGAGCGCTATCAGGCGGGCAGCTTTGAAGAAGGCGAAATATTCTTTCAAGGAGGCCAGCCTACTTACGCACACACCGGACAATTATCTGGCCAGGAAGCTCTCTCCTGGATGTTAAGTTGGCGCCAGGTTTATTTTAATTTCAATGTCGAGGAGCCGCGTATGCCTGCCGCTATTTCTTCCGCGGTCACTTCAAACGTGAGCAATGATGTAGCCGCTAAAGCTCAATCCTCTCCTCTTTCCACGAAACTTTCTCAAGCGAATACCAACGCTTCTACGCCACCTACTTCCACTCGATTTCCTCAAGTGAATGTCGGTATCAGAGAAGTAGCCAGAAGCGCGGGTGAATCTGATAATACAAATAAAACTACCGGTCTTAATGCACCGCCTGCTACTCCAGGGCTGGAGTGGCTCGTTCCTCAAAAGTTGGGGGGGGAACGCGATGTTTTGTCTTTACCACTTACTCGCCCTCAACGCTCGATATACTTGTTGGTCGATGGACGGAGAACCATATCCGACCTTACCCGCTGTACGAGGAAAAGCATCCAGGAGATAGAACGGCTTCTCACCGAACTGCGTGAGCAAGGCTTGATCTCTATTTGATCCCCGCTCAAGCGGCAACCGTAATTTCGGGCAGTAGCTCGCGCAGTTGCTCAAACCAGTTCGCGCCAAAGAGCCTGCGTGGTATTCGAATAACTCCCTGCTGCACACGAGCTTCATTACGGAAGCGACGATAGAGCACAATACGGTTAGGTACTATCGTGCGTTTCACCGTCAGCACCAGTTCATTGTCCTTCAATGAAATGGCCTCGAAACCTAGATCCGCGGCCTCCACTTTCAAACGCACCATCGCTAACAAGTTTTGTGCTGGTGGCGGCGGCGTTCCAAATCTATCATTCAGCTCCGCGCTCATTGCATCAACCTGTTCTGGTCGGCTCAGATTCGCGAGACGTTGATAGAAATTTACCTTCAGTGTGCGATCCCCGATGTACTCGTCCGGTAAATATGAATCAAGCGGCAGGTCGACCGACGCCGTCGTCGCGGCCAGTTCGATCTTTTTCCCCTGCAGCTCTTGCACCGCCTCGGCCAGCAATTTGCAATACAAATCGAAACCGACCGAGTTCATGAAGCCAGATTGTTCAGCACCCAGTAAATTTCCCGCTCCTCTGATCTCAAGATCTTTCATGGCTATGCGGAAGCCCGCTCCTAACTCGGTAGCCTCGTAAATGGCTCGCAGGCGTTTCTCCTGAATTGGTGTCAGTTTCGCGTCTTTATTATAGAGAAAGTAGGCGTAAGCCTGTTGGGTGGCGCGACCAACGCGTCCCCGCAATTGATAGAGTTGTGCCAGGCCAAAATAAGCCGAGTTATTCACAATAATCGTATTAGCGTTTGGAATATCCAGGCCGTTCTCAATGATGGTTGTGGCGATCAGTACATCATACTCACCGTTCGAAAAATCTATCATCACCCGTTCCAATTGATCTTCGGCCATCTGTCCATGCCCAACCACGCAGCGCGCCTCTGGCACCAACCGTTGCAGCTTCTGCGCGATCACCTGAATACCCTGGACGCGGTTATGCACAAAGAACACCTGCCCTCCGCGGTCAATCTCCCGCAAAATCGCTTCGCGTATTAAACTTTCATCGTATTCTCGTATAGTCGTACGGATAGGCAGTCGCTCTAGCGGTGGCGTCTCAATCACGCTCATATCTCGCAGGTTGACCAGCGACATATGCAGCGTGCGCGGTATCGGCGTCGCGGTCAACGTCAGCACATCGATTTCTTTACGCAGTTGCTTCAGTCGTTCTTTGTGCGTTACCCCAAAACGCTGCTCCTCGTCCACAACCAGCAGCCCGAAATTGTTGAACACGACGTCTTTCTGCAGCAGGCGGTGCGTACCAATGATGATGTCCACCTTCCCGAAGGCCAGGTCCTCTAATACCTGCTTCTGTTCCTTCTCCGAGCGGAAGCGGCTCAGTAGCTCAACCCGTACAGGATAAGGTTTCAGCCGCTCCTTGAATGTATTGAAATGCTGCAGCGCCAGGATTGTCGTGGGCACCAGTATGGCTACCTGTCGTTGGTCAAGTACAGCCTTAAATGCGGCACGCAGAGCTACCTCGGTTTTGCCATAACCAACATCGCCACAGACCAATCGATCCATGGGTCTTGGACGCTCCATGTCCGCCTTGACCTCCTCGATGGCTTGTTTCTGGTCTGGCGTCTCCTCGTATGGAAACGCGTCTTCGAGTTCTTGGAGCCAGGGCTGTTCAGCATCAGGTGAATAGGCAAAGCCTTTGGACGCCTCTCGCTCGCTATACAGCTTTAGAAGTTCTCGTGCGATATCCTGGACGTTCTCTTTGACCTTCGACTTGGCGCGCGTCCACTCTGTCGTCCCTAGCCTGCTGAGCGCGGGAACAGCATCTCCCATGCCAATATAGCGGGTGACGCGATCAAGCTGGTCGGTCGGTATGTACAGCTTATCAGTGCCAGCGTACTGTATCAACAGGTATTCGCGTTCAACCCCCGTCATGTTCAACCTGACCAGCCCCTCGAAGCGCCCTATACCATGCTCTTGATGCACGACATAATCCCCCGGATTGACCTCGGCCAGAAATGACGCTGGTGTCACCGGCTTACGCCGCAGGGCATTGCGCCGCCTTGACCAGCCAAAGATTTCCGTATCTGTATACACTGACAGCGCCAGCACGCGCGATTGCCAACCCTCCATCAATTGACCCTGGATGAGCGTGACCGTCCCAGCCTCCGGTAGTGAATGGATATGACTCCCCGGGCTGACATGAATTGTATCGTCGTGCAGGATAGACTCGTCGCTCAAAACTTCTGCCATACGCCGCGCCTGCGCCGTCACGATCACCACCCGCTCGCGATTTTTCAGCGCTTTGCGACAATCCACCACGAAAGCTCTCAGCCTTCCTCCATACGAACTGGCGCTGCTGTAGGGTGGTATCAAATGCTCTGTGCCGCCCTGCAAATGCGCGTCAAATTCACCTTCTGCCGCGGAAAGTATGCCGGCGAAATTGAGTTGTCGCCGCTGATGTATCTTCGGTTCCAGCTGGTTCCAGGTGAAATGCCCGGCGCGCAGTTGTGAGGGGTTCTCTCGGTCACGTTCAAAGCGTTCCTTCATTTCCACTGCCTGCTCGTCTAGCGCTGCAATGCGATTCTGCAGGCTTTCGGGGTTGTCAAGCATGAGCAAGCCGTTGCGCGGTAGGTAATCCAGCAGCGTCGTCACATTATGCAGGTACGGCAGGTAAAAGGTGATATCCTCAAAGGAGCGGCGCTGCCGTAGTTCTTCTAAATCGCGTTTCCAGCGTTCTTCGCACTCGCGATGCAGCATCTCGCTATGGAGTTGTTCCAGTTCCCTGGCTGCTTCAGGCCCGCGCATAGGCAACGCTTCGCGGGCCGGACCAACTATACAAGATGCAATGGGATTGAGTGATCGCTGCGTCTCCTGGTCAAACGTCCGTAGTGACTCAATTTCGTCGCCAAAAAACTCGACGCGCACCGGGCGCGGCAGCGTTGGCGGAAAAAGATCAACAATACCACCGCGATGACTGAATTGCCCTGGCTCCTCGACCTCGGCCACAGGCTCATAGCCCAGGTTATAAAGGTGCTCTAACATTAACGTCAGGTCAACTTCCTGGCCCACCTGCAATGTATAGAGCGTTGCGGAGAGTTCCTGCGCTGGCATCACAGGTTGCGTCAGTACACGTACTGAGCACACGACGATAACATTGCGCTCCTGTTGTGCTAGAGCTATCATGGCTTGCATTCGCAGTTGCGTTGTCAGCGCGTCGCTTATCAGCCGCTCGTAAGGCAGCGCATCGCGATCAGGCAGGTAGATGACATCATCGGGTTGCTCCACAAATACCTTCAGGCTCTCCACCATAAGCTTCGCCTGCGCCTCGTCCTCGACAACCACTAAGAGCGACTGCTTCACCCCTGTAGCAAGGGCGGCAATCACGAAAGGACGGGCAGCCTCGGTAATCCCTGTGAGCGCCGGCAAACCCTCGCCTTTTCGCAATTGCTCTACCAGGCGGCGAAACTCTGGCCGCTGTGTCTGCAGCGCAAGTAATCCTTGTAATGTCACTCAATCCTCCAAAAACAACGACTCTAGGACGCCAAGCTTAGCATGGCGCCCCTCTTACACCCGTAATCATACCGTACTGTAGCCTTCCTTGCAACATCACCTGACCCCCACTTGACAAATTTCAAAAAAATACATTAATATTTCAGTATGCATTGAAATGCTGAAACAAAAACACAATAGTCTCTTGCCCGGTTTCACCTGGAAATAAAATCCAATTGACACGCTCTACCAGATATGTTAATATTTCAATATACTTTGAAATATTGTCCCGCAACACTCGAGAAGAACATGCAAGAAGCCTATAAAGCTATTGCCGACCCCACCCGGCGGCGCATATTAAAATATCTTCGCGGAGGAGAACGCACAGCAGGCGAACTGGCTGAACAAGCTGGTATCGGTCGTACTGCCCTCTCCCACCATCTCATGGTACTGAAACTCGCCGATCTCGTGCGTGTAGAGCGACGTGGCCAGTACCAGGTATATTCTCTCAACACTACCGTCTTCCAGGATTTATTGACAGAAATAATAGGCTGGCTGGGGGGTACGGATAACCATGAAACCCCGGAGGAACTCGATGCCGTTGAAGATCGTGTTACCGATGCCTGAACAATAAGGAAGCATAAACAGTACCAATAGTCTATTCCTACTTCATCTATCAAAGCTACGTCGTCAACGGCAAAGAGCCACTTTCCCCGCCATTTGACACCGAAAGCGGCGTGTAACCCACTAACATACCCACAATCAAACATCAAATTCTCACCTGCAAGAGACCCCCTAACATACAACAAACTGGCCATCCAGGCCCGTGTATAGTAGGGTCGACCCTTGCGGTCGACCTCGTGGTGGTGATCTCGGCGTGATGATCTCGGCGTGATGATCTTGGTGTGGTGATTGATCTTCTACTTATCGTCTCTACGCTTGATTGATTCCTTCAACCGAGGCTTGCTCCTTCAGAGCTGCTTCTCGTCGTAAACGCGCCGCTTCCTGGCGTTCCTTCTGGCGCTGCCTTTTTTCAGCCGCTTTTTGTTCAGCCTCGGGATCAGCATTGACAATGTTCATCGTTGTCGCGAATCCCTGCCTGATCACCATTTGTATGGCCTCGGCCGCTCGTTCTTCTGCTGCATCGAGCAAAATGCGCTCATCACCAGTGGGAACGCTCAATACATAGTCTTTGGGGTCCATGCGCTTGTTCGTTGGACGGCCTATACCCACCCGCAAGCGCGGAAACCGGTCTGTATGCAGGTGCAATATAATGTTATCGAGGCCATTCTGTCCGCCCGAACTGCCACTCGTCCGCAGCCGAATTTTGCCTGCTGGTAGATCAAGGTCATCGCAGATAACCAGTATATCCTCGAGTTGCACCTTGTACCACCGTACGAGTTCCCCCACTGCCTCACCACTCAGGTTCATGAATGTAATCGGCTTGGCCAGCACAACTTTCTCATTGCCAAGCATACCACTGGCGAGGACCGCTCTACTGCGCCTCTCCGTCCACTTCCATCCCTGTTGCTCAGCTAAGCGATCTACTACGCGAAAGCCCGCGTTATGGCGCGTGTGTTCATATTGAGGACCAGGATTCCCCAGTCCAATTACCAATTTCATACTTCCCAGTCCAATAACCAGTTTGATCCCAATTGAGCGCTAGCGACCAACCGACAACCGTGCCGCCAGGTACGGTGGTAAGCCAGCCTGGATGATCTTTTCTTGTGTCTCTTCAATTGCGTAGGGCACCCGGTAAAATTCAAACCCGCCTTCAGTATCATAGATCATAAAAGCTGCTCGTGGATCTCCGTCGCGTGGCTGCCCTACACCTCCTGAATTAACGATAGCGCGATATCCATCGGGTGCTTCCCAATGCCCTTCCGGTGGAAGAAGCATTTCATTCGTCACCTGGATCATACTTTCGCTCAATCCCAACAGCGATAATAACTCTTCAATCTCGCTGTTTAGGCGATCTTCCGCGTTCAGTATAACTTCTTCCGGCGTTACTTCGTCAACCACCACCACTTCTTCGCTAATCTCGTCATCTTCGGCTTCTAATAGAGCATCAGCTTCTTTCACGTCTTCGGATGCACGCTTCTCTTGCTCCGCTTCTGCTGCCTCTACAGGTATATCATCATCTTCAACTGTAATGTCTTCTTCTCTACTTTCATGGAGAATCGCTTCGCTTCCGCCGCTCTCATCATCTTTTCGGGAATCACTCTCGTCATCTGAAGTACCATTCTGAGAAGTTTGCTTTGTCTCCTCCTCGGAGATTGCGCCCTTTTCATTGGTGATGAAAGTATCTTCTACCTGGTTCTCCACCAGCTCTTCAGTGACAGTTACAGCAATCACTTCAGCCCCTTGTAATTGCCCAGCCTCTCTCTCATGAGCTTCAATCACTGCGTTGGCCTCTTCTTCCGTCACTGGTAGTCCTGTTTCCGGGTCAGCGTAAGCACTTTCAGCACGTGCCGCTACTTTTGCTGTCAACAGATTAGGTTGCATCAGCACAAGCTCCGCTTCGTTGCCGCTCTGTTCTTCCGCAGAGGTATCACCGTTAAGCGCCAGGCCATTTTTCGTTATCTCCACCAGGGGCAGTGTTGGCGCATTTGCTATCGAGTCAGGCTGCTGGAAGATGACCGGCACATGTGTATGTCCTACAAAACAGAAGCGGCTGGTAAAGTACTGGAAACTCCGTTCCGCAAGCACTTCAGAAGTTAAGTACTCCCAGAGCGGGCCATATGGGCTGCCGTGCACCAGCGTGCACTCATCGATCTCAATGCGTTCAGGGAGATTAGCCAGGAATTCACGGTGCTCCTCCGTCAATTGCTCGGCGGTCCACTCTGCGGAGATGCGTGCCGCCGTGCTAAAATCTTCCAGGTCGATCTTTCCTACCGCTGCCCAATCGTGGTTTCCCGCGATGATCACATTTGTGCGTTCTCGTAACGTTTTGATACATTCATTCGGGTTAGGACCGTAACCAACCAGGTCACCAAGAAACCATATCTGATCGATGGGCTTCTCCTGTGCGATTTCATCAATTTTTGCTAGCACCACTTTCAGTGCTTCAAGGTTGGCGTGGATATCAGTAAATATAGCGTAGCGCATAACATTGTACTCTATTCGAATTGTATATTTGGCATCAGTTCAGTCACGTTGGTTAGCGTATTTTACCATGTTTACCATGACCTTGCTAGTACCTGTCGAAATAGGGAAATACACTTTCCCTACGCGTTCTTTTTTTTACGATGCCTTTGATTGTCCTGGTTGTGCTTATTATCAGTGCTTAGTATCAGGTAGAAAGGAACTCATGAATCTGCAAGAATGGTTTAACATGCCTCAATCACGCCGTCGCATGTTGCAAAAATTAGGCATAATTGCCGGTGTCGGCCTCACTTTGGATGGAGCTTTTTCTTCCGTCGACAAGGCACTCGCCTCGAACAGTGGCCCAGACGTCAATCCCATCAGTCACGTTCTTATTGCCTGCCAGGAAAACCGCAGTTTCGATCATTATTTTGGCTATTATCCAAAAGCTGGATCATTTGGTGTCCCCGCCCATTATTCGCAGCCTGACGGCCATGGCGGCGCCGTCACTCCCCATCACGATTTTTTCCCGATTTCGCAGAACCCATCACATTCCTGGCAATCCATACATAGCGAATGGAACCGTGGAACGATGAATGGTTTCTATACCACTGATGGCTCTACCGCGCTTTACTACTATGATGGCTCAGACCTTTCGTATTACTATTCCCTGGCTGGCTCGTTCACTCTGTGCGGCAACTACTTCTGCTCTATGCTCGCCCCATCCAATCCGAACCGCCTGGCACTTATGTCTGGGACCGCGGGCGGCAACACGACGAATACCATGAGCCGGGGCAGCCTGGATTGGCCAACTATCGTAGACCTCCTGGATGCGCACAACATCACCTGGAAGTGCTACAACCTTGGCATAGGGACAGGCACCTCAATCGAAGATTTCAACATGCTGGTCTATTTCAAACGCTGGCAGCATGACCCACGACTCAAATTCAGCGAGGACGATTACCAGTCCGACCTGGATGCCGGCACACTGCCTCAGGTCTCCTTTCTGATTACCGAATCCCTGATCAGCGAGCACCCACCCGCCGATATTCAAATGGGCCAGCAGAAGATGTCAGAAGTGATCGATGCGCTCATGGCCTCAAAACTATGGACAAGTTCCGCCCTCTTCTTCACGTACGATGAGGGCGGCGGCTTCTTCGATCACGTTGCCCCCCCACAATTCGACGCCTACGGGCTGGGTTTCCGCGTGCCCACGCTGATAGTATCTCCGTGGGCAAAACGTGGTTACATCTCAAGCCATCTTTATGAACACAGCTCGATGTTAAAGTTCATCGAGCGTCGTTTTGGCCTGCCTTCGCTTGCCAGCATCAATCACCAGTTTGATACCCACACCCCCGCCGCCAACAATGACGCTGCCGGCGGCAAAGCCTTTGGTCCACCGGCGCCTCCGCGTGACATTCTCTCACAACTCGGCGATTTCTACGAAGTCTTCGACTTTACGCAAAATCCCAACTACTACCCAACGCTCTCACCTCCTCCTTTCATTTTCTAACCCGCGTTCTATATACTATGGTTGAGAGACAAGAGGCAGGGCTGCCAGTGCCGACAGCCCTGCCTCTTGTCTCTCAACCTCATGCTTATTCACAAACTCGGTACCCTCAATGGCAACCCGAACCCCCAGTTCAACAGCGCAATCGCATCTAGAAAACGTGTTGTCTTGTTCGTGCTCCCCAGCACCACCCCCATCAAATGATGCCCGTTGCGTGTTGCCGAGAACACCAGGCACCCTCCGGCCTCAACCGTGTACCCCGTCTTTATACCCGTGGCACCCGCGTAGACTTTCACTGTAGGCGCATCACTGGCATACGCAAGCAGGGAATTAGTCGTCGGCCATGTGTAACCATGATGATGAGCCGCTGGAGCCAATCTATATTCAGTCGACTTCACAATCTCCGCGAACAGCGGCAACTTCATCGCGTACTGTGTCAGTCGTATTATGTCATACGTCGTAGTATAGTTTCCAGGTAAAGGCTGATTGGATGCGCTGTAATAGGTTAGACCATCAGGATTGCTATAGTGCGTTTGAAACAGGTGCAGTTTGTAGGCGAAAATATTCATCACATTCACAAATGACTGCGTGTTCCCGCTGATCCCATCGGCAATCGCTATTGCCGCGTCATCTCCCGAAGGCAACAGCAGCGCATAGAGCAAATCTCTCAACTTGATCTGGTCGCCAACTCTCAAAAAGGCTGTACTCCCATTATTATGATTCACCTCGTTGAGCGCGTCCTGCTGAACGGTGATCTCCTGGTCAATATTGCCCGCCTGGATCGCAATCACCGCCGTCATGATCTTCGTGGTGCTCGCCATCGGCAGCAGCACTTCCCCACGAAAATCATCCAGCGCGTGACCCGTGTCAATATCAATCAAGTAAGCCGCGCCCACGTTCAGCCTCGGCGGTGTACCCACCATAGTTAGCACTGGCTGCGCAGGCGTTGGCGTTGGTGTGGGAGGAAGGGGCGTCGGTGACGGTGTTGCTGTAGGCGCTGGCGTAGCCGCCAATATCCTCAACAAACTGCTTCCCGCGGGCGAAAAAGCCAGCACGGGCGCCATAATGGCAATACTAATCGCCACCACCAGTAAAACAATCGCCAGAATACGTCGCCCCATTGCCTACAATCCCTAAAAATGTAGGGGCGACCCTTGGGTCGCCCTGGTCGTGGTCTCATGTGCCCTGCTTATGCCAAACCTTGAGGCCAGCGCGTGTGATAATCGGTCACTCGCTCAAAGGCATCCGCCACCCGCAGAATAACATCTTCTGCAAAGGCATTGCCCAGCAATTGCAGACCAACGGGCAATCCATCACTGAACCCACCAGGAATAGAGACACCGCAGACGCCCGCCAGGTTCGCTGGCAGCGTGAAAACATCTTGTAGGTACATCTGGTAGGGATCGGATATCTCGCCCAGTTTGAAGGCCACCGACGGTGTGGTAGGACTCACCAGCACATCGAAACGCTCAAATGCCCGGTCAAAATCCCGTGTGATCAAGGCGCGTACCTTCTCTGCCTGTTTATAGTAAGCATCGTAATAACCCGAAGAGAGAGCATACGTGCCCAGCATAATGCGTCGCTTGACCTCCTGCCCGAAACCGTACTGCCGCGTTTTCTCCAGGGCCTCCCACATATCGTCGGTGTCACGATACGAATAGCCATATTTCACGCCGTCGTAGCGTGCCAGGTTCGCGCTCGCCTCAGCCGGAGCAATGATATAGTACGCGGCAACACCGTACTTGGTGTGTGGCAAAGAAACCTCACTTACCTCGGCTCCCAACTCCCGCAAGATCTCGATATCCTCGCGCACCGCCCTGACTACCCCTTCTTGCATACCTTCTACCCAGTATTCCTCCGGCACACCAATACGTAGCCCTTTGATACTGCCATTCAAAGCGGCGCTATAATCGGGGACCGCTTTTGGCGAGCAAGTCGCATCGCGCGCGTCGGGTCCAGCAATTGCTTGCATCAACAGCGCTGCGTCGCGTGCGCTCCGCGCGAAAGGCCCAATTTGGTCCAGCGAGGAGGCAAATGCCACCAGACCGTAACGTGAGACTCGCCCATACGTTGGCTTGAGTCCCACCACGTTACACAGCGAACCTGGTTGGCGAATAGAGCCGCCTGTGTCACTGCCATAAGCCCCCATCGCCATTCCTGCAGCCACAGCCGCCGCGGAACCACCGCTGCTGCCGCCCGGAGCGCGCTCCAGGTCCCACGGATTGTGCGTAGGAAAAAAGGCCGAGTGTTCTGTCGAAGACCCCATCGCGAACTCGTCCATGTTCGTCTTTCCCACCATCACGATCCCAGCGCCATTCAAACGTTCCATCACCGTCGCATCATAAGGAGGCTTGAAGTCTTTCAACATGTAGGAGCCGCAAGTCGTGGTAATCCCCTTTGTGCAAATGACATCTTTAATCGCAATGGGAATGCCGGTCAGCGGCGCTACGGTATCTCCACGTTTGAAGTGCAGATCGGCCTCCACCGCTTGTTTCAATGCAAGCTCATCAGTTACCAGCGTGAATGCCTTCACCTTATCCTCTACCGCCCTGATGCGATCAAGATGAGCGCGTGTCAACTCGACTGAAGAAATTTTCCCTTGTCGCAGTAAA